>NC_023065.1:4145000-4365796 GCF_000513295.1 Magnetospirillum gryphiswaldense MSR-1 v2 | reverse complement strand
AATGGCCGCCCGGTGAAGACTTGGCGCAACCATCCCGCCACGCGACCCGCGCGCGTCCAATGACAGCACCTTGCTCCCCTTCCCCAACCGGAACACACCACAGCTTCTGCCGCGATTCGCCCGACAACATGCCTCGACGCCAACAGCCCCCAAAGCTGCGACTGGCGCTTGGCACACCTTCCACCCATCAGCATATTCACAAACCATCGCCGACACAATCGGCAAAGAAATAGTATTTTTGATAACTTCTTTAGACAAAGCGATGCCCAATTAAATAATTGCCGCCACAATCGACAGCAAAAACAGATCAAATTTTAACTAGATTTCCCAGCTATTCTTGGAATACGGCTGAGAGGGACGGACTCTAACGACGCCCTCGATTCAACACAACCGGACCGGAACAAGAACGCTGAAAATTTTTCCCTTGCATTTCATCGTTGACCGGAATCCGCACCAAACATTCGATCAGGCAACGGCAAAAGACCGCGTCCCTGGGGGACGCGGTCTTTCAAAACCGGCAAAGAGCCTTGATGGCGCTGGCTTAGGCCAGCGGCAGCATGCTCTTGACGCGGGCAGCCAGACGGCTGACCTTGCGCGAAGCGGTGTTCTTGTGCAGCACGCCGGCCTGAGCGCCCTTGATCAGTTCGGGCTGGGCGGCGGCGAGGGCGGCCTTAGCCTCCTCGGCATTGCCGCCGGCGATGGCGAGCTCGACCTTCTTGACGAAGGTGCGGATACGGCTAACGCGAGCGCCGTTGACTTCGGTGCGACGCTCGGTCTGGCGAATGCGCTTCTTAGCCGACTGATGATGGGCCATGGATCAAACCTGTCAGATCAAGAGTTCAAGTACAGAATTGGAAGGCGCGTTTATAGGGATGAGTCACCAGCCCCGTCAAGCAAGAATCGACGCCATCAAAAAAACACGCTAAAACATTCCGGTCCGCCGCGCCCTCTTGGAGAACTCGAGCCCATGTTCGAGAACGTAGCTGGTTTGCCGCTGGACCTGCCCCACCCCGCCCAAAAGGCCCTGATCGCCGCCGGCATCGACTGGCATGACGAACGGGTGGCCGAAGCCCATGTCACCCACGCCCTGATGCTGGCGCCCGAGGCGCTGGCCACCCGCATCGGCGCCTATAAGTTCTATTTCTACCGCCATCGCCTGCAAGAAGCCCTGCCCCACGCCTTCTCGGTGCTGGAAATGGCGGCCAAACGCCTGCAACTGCCCCATGACTGGCGGCTGGTGCAGGGCCATCACGCCGATTTCGACCAGATCGAGCCGTGGCCGCGGCTGTTTCTGCAGGCGTTGATCGCCTATGGCTATTGTCTGGCCCGGCTGGGCCGGCTGGAGGAAGGCCGCGCCGCCCTGGCCAAGGCCATGGAGCTCGATAGCGGCGACAAACTGGGGGCGGGGCGGCTGATCGGCGTCATCGATCGCGGCGGTCGCGACGACGACGACGACGAATAGGGACGAAACCCAAGGGGTGACACGACGCCCGCCCCGGCTTATCCTGACCGCAAGGACAAGCGAAGGGAGAGCATCATGGGCGCCACCGTCCGGCTGATGCCCAATCACGACCCCCATTGGCGCGAACGGCTGGAGAGTGCGAAAGCCCGCCAGGCCGAACTGCTGCGCCGCGAAGGCATCTTGACCGAAGCCGAGCAGGCCGAATTGCTGGCGCTGCGGCAAGAGGCCGACCGCGCCTTCAATGCCCGTTTCCGCACCACCGCCGAATACCGTGACTTTTATGTCGGTCGCGCCCGCGACCTGCTGGAAGAGGAAGGCATCGACATGCCCATCCCGGCCCTGGCCGACGACGCCACCCTTGAGGAAATCGACCGCGTGCTCGGCATGGTCTGGCAGGCGGTCGAGGTCACCAATTCGGAAACCTTTTGATTGGCGCAAGGCGCCAATCAAAAGGTTGGGCCGAAGGCCACGCCCGCGAGCATCGCCCTTGCAATCACCATCCGCCTTGCGCTAAAGATGCCCGGTTGATGGAGAACCCCATGCGTAACCGGCATTGCCTTGCTGCGTTCCCTGGCGTCCCGGACCAGATGGTCCGGGCGGCGTTCTTCGTCGCCACTACTAAAACCGGCACTAAGACCACCGCGTAAGCGGGCCGGTTCGTCGTATTCGCACGAAAAAGGCCCGCGGACGCTCCCGCGGGCTTTTTCGCATGATAAAGCGTCCCCCGGGTAAGGCTTCGGGCTTCCACATCGGAACGGAGAATAAAAGCATGGGTTACAAGGTTGCTGTGATCGGAGCCACGGGCAATGTGGGCCGCGAAATTCTGCAGACCCTGGCCGAACGGAATTTCCCGGTCAGCGAAGTGGTCGCTTTGGCCTCGGCCCGCTCGGTCGGCAAGGAAGTGTCCTTCGGCGAAGACAAGATTCTGAAGGTCAAGGATCTTGAAACCTATGACTTCAAGGGCACCGATATCGCCCTGTCGTCGCCCGGCGCCAAGGTCTCGTCGATTCACAGCCCGCGTGCCGCCGCCGCCGGCTGCGTCGTCATCGACAACACCTCGCATTTCCGCATGGACCCCAACGTGCCGCTGGTGGTCCCCGAGGTGAACCCGGAAGCCATCGCCGAGTACACCAAGTCCGGCATCATCGCCAATCCCAATTGCTCGACCATCCAGATGGTCGTCGCCTTGAAGCCCCTGCACACCCTGGGCAAGATCAAGCGCGTGGTCGTCAGCACCTATCAATCGGTGTCGGGCGCCGGCAAGGAAGGCATGGACGAATTGTTCGAGCAGACCCGCGGCGTCTTCGTCAACGACGCCCGCGATCCGCAGAAGTTCCCCAAGCCCATCGCCTTCAACCTGATCCCGCAGATCGACGTCTTCATGGAAGACGGCTCGACCAAGGAAGAATGGAAGATGACGGTGGAGACCAAGAAGATCCTGGACTCCACCATCGACGTCCACGCCACCTGCGTGCGCGTGCCGGTCTTCGTCGGCCATTCCGAATGCGTCAATGTCGAGTTCGAGAACCCGGTCTCGGTCGAAGCCGCCACCCGCGCCCTGTCCAAGGCGCCGGGCGTGATCGTCGTCGACAAGCACGAGCCGGGCGGATACGTCACCCCGGTGGAATGCGTGGGTGAGGACGCGGTCTATGTCAGCCGCATCCGCAAGGATCCGACCATCGCCAACGGCCTGTCGTTCTGGTGCGTGTCCGACAACCTGCGCAAGGGCGCGGCGCTGAACGCCGTTCAGATCGCCGAAGTCCTGATCAAGGATTATCTGAAGAAATAAGTACCCCATCCAATCCCGGCCCCGGTTTCGACCGGGGCCGGGATTGGCCTATTCCACCACGATGTCGGTGACGGATTCGTAGATTTCGCCATTGTCGTCGTGAAAGGCCAGCTTCAGCGGGCCGGTCTTTTCCGCCAAAGCGAAAAAGGTGATGAAGGGATTGGCCGACATGGCGGTATGCCAGTCGGCGCTGATCACCACCTCGCCATTCCAGGTGCAGACGAATTTCTTGATGATGCGCCGAGCCAGCGGCATGCCGCCGGCATCCTTGCGCTGCCCGGTTTCCATGTCATGGGTGATCTGGGCCTTGATCTCGATGATCTCGCCCTTTTTCGCCTTGGCCGGAAGGCGGGTCTTGATGGTCGGTGTGCTCATATCCGTTCCCCCCGTCCTCAGCCGCCGCAGCCGCCGATGGTGACCTTGACCTCTTGCGCCGCCTGCCAGACCGAACCGTCCGACATCACCGCATAGGCCCGCACGTTCTGGGTTTTGGCCAGACGCATGCGGAAGGCCACCTCGGCCTTGCCCGATTTAGGCGTGAAAAACCACGACGACACCCCGGGAAACGGATTGCCGTCGGCCACCACGTGGATGGCCTTGACGTGGTCGGTGGCGCTCATGGGGCTATCCACCAGCACCCGCACCGGTTCGTTGGCACCGCTTTCCGCCACGTCCTTGATGATAAGCTGCACCTTGCCGGCCTTGGCCTGGGCGCCGCCCAGCAGCTTCTTGGCGAAATCATCGGCTTCCTGCGCCGTCGCCCGTGCGCCTCGCGGCAAGGCCACGGCCACCGCGCCGGCGCCGGCCGCAGCCAGCACGCCACGCCGCGACCAGCCAGGCTTTTGCGTGCCAAGCTTTTGCGTGATCGTCATTGTTCCACTCCCTGTTCCGGCCCGGGGCACCCTCCGTTGGTATGCTTCTGTTACAGGCCGCAAAAAAAGCTAACGGAATCCACACTGAAAAAGCAAATGCTACATTAGATAAAACAGCATTACGCACAAACTTTAGATTGCTTATAAACTATGCCCGGTCCAGGCAGTTGCGTCGCAACGCACATTGCCGCACCATCGCCCGGTCGAGTTATTGATCGGGTCACCCCATGTCCATGCGCCGCAAATTCTTCCTGGCTTTCGCCGTCATCCTGGTGGCCAGTCTGGCCGGCATGACAGCCAACGGCCTGATGGCGCTGAAGCTGTTCCGCCTCAATCATCAGATGGAAGCGACGACCAGCGCCGTCAGCGAGCAATATCTGCCGCTGATCGAGCAAATCAAGAATATCGAGATCGATATTTTACGGGTGCAGGGCATCCTGGTCGATATCGCCGCCACCCGCGACCCCGCCCTGCTGGCCGATAGCCTGACCCAGGCCGAGGATGCCATCGCCAACTTCCGCTACCACCATGGCGCCAGCCTGGACGCCACCCGTAGCTTGGGATTGGACGATGCGGCGCGCACCTTGGAAGGCATCGCCCTGGCCTTCGAGCCCTTCGCCGATTCGGGCCGGGCCATGGCCACCGCCTATGCCCGCCAGGGCGAGGCCATGGGGCGCCCGCTCAAGGATGATTTCGACGCCGCCGCCCTGGGCTTGCGCACCCTGACCGAATCCCTGGTCGAGTCGCTGCAAGTCGGCGTGGCCCAATCGGCCACCACCTTGATGGAGGACCGCTCGGAACTGGAAGAGGCGGTGCGCCGTCAGGCGCTGCTGCAAGGCGCCTCGGCCATGCTGTCCCTGGGGCTGGTCATCGTCGTGCTGGTGCTGATCGACCGCCAGATGATCGAACCCATGGCCGAGATGACCGAGATCACCGCCCGCATGGCCGATGGCGAACTGGCGGTGGACATTCCCGGCCTGCATCGCCGCGACGAGATCGGCAAACTGGCCCACGCGGTCGAGGTGTTTCGCGGCAACGCGCTCAAGGTGCGCCAGGGCGCCGCCCAACAAGAGGCCGAGCATCGCCGCAACCGCCGCAAGCTGCAAAGCGAGATTCTGGCGCTCACCAACGCCATCGATGAAGAAGTGTCGGGTGCCATCGGCATGGTGATGACCCAGGCCGATGCCATGCTGGATGCCTCGGCCGCCATGGACGGTACCGTCGACAAGGTGCGCGGCCAAAGCCACGCCGCCGCCGGCGCCGCCGAGACCGCCACCGGCAACGTCGATTCGGTGGCGGCAGCGGCCGAGGAATTGTCGGCTTCGGTGGCGGAGATCAGCCGTCAGGTCGGCCAGTCCACCACCATCGCCGGCGAAGCGGTGGAAGAGGCCGGCAAGGTCGGGGAAATCGTCACCGGCCTGACGCGCGAGGCGGCGGCCATCGGCGAGGTGGTCGGCCTGATCAACGACATCGCCAGTCAGACCAACCTGTTGGCGCTCAACGCCACCATCGAGGCGGCGCGCGCCGGTGATGCCGGCAAAGGCTTCGCCGTGGTCGCCGGCGAAGTCAAATCCCTGGCCAACCAGACCAGCCGGGCCACCGAACAAATCGCCGGTCAGGTGTCGTCGATCCAGCACGCCACCAAGGACGCGGTCGGCGCCTTGCGCGCCATCGCCGAAACCATCGGCCAGATCTCCGCCATTTCCGCCGCCATTTCCGACGCCATGGATCAGCAAAGCGCCGCCACCCAGGAAATCGCCCAGGCCGCCCACAGCGCCGCCCAGGGCACCCAGCAGGCGGCGGCCAATATCAGCGACGTCGCCGATGCCACCGAGGAAACCGGCAGCCGTGCCGCCGAAGTGCGCCTTTCGGCCTTGGCCATGCGCGACCGCCTGGGCGCCATGAAGGCAGCCATCGACCATATCGTCAGCGCCGGCGCCGACGAAAACCGTGCGGCCAACCAACGCCACACCCTCAACGTCGCCGCCACCGTCAGCTTGGGCGGCGAATCCCGCACCTGCCTGTTGCAGGAAATCGCCCTGATCGGCACCGGCGTGCTCGATCGTCCCTTCGCCGCCCCGCGCGGCAGCGAATTCACCTGCGACCTGCCGCCGCTTGGTCAGTGGAAAGGCAGCTTGGTCGCCATCACCGACCAGAACACCCATGTCCGCTTCGATCTGGACGAACAGCAAAGCGCGCAGCTAGAAGAGTTCATCGCCAAACGGGTGGGCCAAACATGAAATACCGCATCATCGATGGCCCTTCCGGCCCGACACTGGTTCTTTCCGACCAACTCTTGTTCGATCACCGCGACCTGTTCGAAGGCGCCATCGACAAGCTTCTGGCCCGTCAGCCGACCAAGGTGGTGGTGGACATGGCCGGACTGGATTACATGGATTCCGCCGGTCTGGGCATGCTGCTGACCTTGCGCGACCGCGCCACCCGGGCGGGGGCGTTGGTCTGCCTGCGCAATCCCGGCATCGATGTGGCCGAGTTGCTGCGGCTGGCCTGCTTCGAATCGCTGTTCGCCATCGAACAGGCGTGAAAGCGTGAGCGACGCACCGGCCCGCGCCCTGGTGGTCGACGACGAGCGCATGAACCGCGAGGTCATCGTCGCCAATCTGCGCGCCGCCGGTTTCGAGACGGTGATGGCCGAGGACGGGGTGCAGGCCTGGGGCATTTTGCAGGCCCATCCCGGCTCGTTCGACGTCATCTTGCTGGATCGCCGCATGCCGCGCATGAACGGCATGGAATTGCTGACCCGCCTGAAAGCCGACGACAAGCTGGCCCACATCCCGGTGATCATGCAAACCGCCTATGCCGAGACCGAGGATGTCAGCGAGGGCATCAAGGCCGGCGCCTATTATTATCTGGCCAAGCCGCTGGATCGCCGCCTGCTGTTGTCGGTGACCGAGGCGGCCATCGCCGACCACCAGCGCCGCCAGCGGCTGGCCGACGACCTGGACAAACGTACCACCGCCATCTTGCTGCTGGAACAGGGCCGCTTCCGCTTTCGTACCCTGGAGGAAGGCCATACCCTGGCGGTGGCGCTGGCGCGGTCGTGTCCGCAGGCCCGCCATCTGGCCGCCGGCCTGTCGGAGATGTTCACCAACGCGGTGGAACACGGCAATCTGGGCATTGATTTCGACCTCAAGGCGGAGTTGGTGGCGGCCAAACGCTGGCGCCAGGAAATCGAGGCGCGGTTGGACACCCCCCTGGGCCGCAGCCGCAGCGTCGAGGTGTTGGTCGACCGTCACCCCGATGCCATCCGCTTCGTCATCCGCGATCAGGGCAAGGGCTTCGACTGGCGCGCCTATGACGACATCTCGCCCGAGCGCGCCTTCGCCACCCATGGCCGCGGCATCGCCCTGGCCCGCCGACTGGCCTTTACCTCGGTGGAATACAACGACATGGGCAACGAGGTGACCTGCATCGTCACCGGCCCCAATCCCGAGGAACCGGCTTACGTCATCTGCGCCGAAGCACCGGCCATCACCCCCGACCGCCCGGCCGCCGAGGCCGAGGAAACCCGGCTGGCGCGATCCATGCAGATGGAACTGCTGCCCAATCCGCAAGTCCTGGCCGAGGCGGCACGACGGCTGGGAATACAGGTTTCCGCCCATTTTGAGCCCTCGTCCAGCCTGGGCGGCGATCTGTGGGGCATGCATGTGATCGACGACAACCGTCTGGCCCTGTGGCTGGCCGATTTTTCCGGCCATGGCCTGGGGGCGGCGCTCAACACCTTTCGCCTGCACACCCTGGTGGCGCAATGCACGCCGCTGGCCGACATGCCCGGCGCCTTCCTGGCGGAAATCAACCGCCGCCTCACCGGATTGCTGCCCCAGGGCCAATATGCGGCCATGACCTATGGCGTCATCGATCTGGGAGCCGATGCCTTCGTCTATGCCGCCGCCGCCATGCCGGCGCCGCTGTTCAGGCATGCCGGTGGCGGAATGGCCAGAAGCGGCGTGGAACGCGGCGACGGCAGCGGCCTGCCCCTGGGCCTGACCCAAGGCGCCACCTATGTGGAAAGGAATATGCGGCTGACCGCCGGCGGCATCTTGGTCCTGGCCTCGGACGGCCTGACCGACAACCCCATGACCGATGGCACGCGCCTGGGCAATTCCGGCATGGAAACCTTGCTGGCGCAGACCGAGACGACGACGCCCAACAGCGCCGATAGCGTGCTGGCCCCCTTCCTGGCGCGGGTCAAGCGGCCCCTGCGCGACGACCTGACGGTCCTGTGCGCCACCATCCCCTAGAGTCCTTTTCATTGCATTTTTTCTGGGTTTTGGTCAAAATACAGTGCCGCGCAGAATGGCGCGGGACTATACTTTCGGCAGACTGACAAGAAGGGTCACGTCCATGGTCGACGATCTCGAGATTGCCAAGCGCACCCAAGCCGCCATCGCCGCTTCGACGCAGGCCGCCACCTTTCTGGTTCAACCGGTCCAGGCCAGCAGCGGCGCCGCCGCCGTCGCCGATGCCGTCGATCTGTCCGAGCCGGCGCGCAACATCGTCGCCGAGATGAGCGAAAGCAAGACCATCGCCGAGGCGTGGCTGCAACAGAAGATCAAGACCCCCGACCTGACCGATCCCGACAGCCTGCGCGCCAAACGCAACCTGTTCGACGAGATCAGCAATGGCAACGAAAAAGACGACGACAAGGCTGGTCAACGCTCGCTGAAGCAGGCCTTCAACACCGCCATGAACGACATTTCCTGGCTGATCGACGCCCTTGGCGTCGGTAAATTCGATGTCAGCCGCGTCGCCGAGAAGGTCGCCAACCGCGCCGCCCATGACGGCGTCGGTGTCAGCCCGCCGGTTTCCAGCGTCATCCTTCAGGCCGAGCAATCGGGCTCGACCGCCGCGCTTTACCTGGAAGGGCTGTCGGTCACCGTGCAAAAGGGCAAAACCGTGGATGTGGAGCTGGAGCGGGTGGCCATCACCACCATCAACCCCAGCATGAGCGACAGCCTGACCGGTAACGGTCGACCCATGGTGCTGGATGTGGGCGGTGACTTGCAGAAAATCGCCGCCCCCGCCTTGAACGAAGCCGGCAACGACATCGCCTTGACGCCGCAAGCCCGCGCCAGTCAGGCGGCCAAGGTGGCGGAAATCCTGCTGGCCACCAGCATGCAACGGGCCGACGATCCTCGTCACGCCCTGCTGATCGTGCGCGAGGGCGGCAAGCTGCACCCCGAGGGCACCATGAAGTTGAAGATGGACGTGCTTCAGCCCATTCGCTGAAGGGGCGTCGCCATGAAAAAGGGCGGGACGCGCAAGCGCCCCGCCCTTTTCGTATCAGCCCAGCAGGGCGCGCAGCATCCAGGCGGTCTTTTCATGCACCTGCATGCGTTGGGTCAGCAGATCGGCGCTGGGTTCGTCATGAGCTTCGTCCACCAGCGGGAAGATGGAGCGCGCGGTCCGCACCACCGCTTCCTGATCCTTGACCAGGATACGGATCATCTCATCGGCGGTGGGGACGCCGTCTTCTTCCTTCAGGCTGGTCAGGCTGGCGAAGGCGCTATAGGTACCGGGCGCCGGCAGGCCCAGGGCGCGGATGCGCTCGGCGATCAGGTCGACGGCCAGCGACAGCTCGGTGTACTGCGCCTCGAACATCAGGTGCAGGGTGTTGAACATGGGACCGGTAACGTTCCAGTGGAAGTTATGGGTCTTCAGATACAGCGTGTAGGTATCCGCCAGCAGCCGCGACAGCCCCTCGCCGATTTTCTGGCGGGTCTTTTCCTCGATGCCGATGTCGATCTGCTCGATTTTAGCGGCTTTGTTCTTGGCCATGATCATCTCCTTTCACGGGTTGATATCCGGAGCCTACGCCCAAAGGTTCATACAATCCATGGGCACATATTAGAATTACTTAAAAGTGTCGAGCCTCCTCCCCCGCCCTGGGGGTAGGGATGGGGGAGGGCTAGAGGAGGAGGCCGTCGCTTGGCGACAAACAGACCATAGGCGCCTTCTATTCATCGATCCAATGAGTTATTTTGTTAATAGAAATCGACGGAGACAATGATATGCGCCCGCTGCCCACCTTACGCCAATTACGGTATCTGACTGCCCTGGCCGAGCACCTGCATTTCGGTCGCGCCGCCGAGGCCTGTCTGGCCACTCAATCCACCTTGTCGGCGGGCTTGCAGGAATTGGAAACCATCCTGGGGGTCACCTTGGTGGAGCGGACCAAACGCAAGGTGATGCTGACCCCCCTGGGCGAACAGGTGGTGACTCGCGCCCGTGTCGTGCTGCGCGGGGCCGAGGACATCGCCGATCTGGCCGCCGCCTCGACCGAGGTGCTGTCAGGGCCGCTGCGCCTGGGGGTAATTCCGACTATCGCGCCTTATTTGCTGCCCCATGCCCTGCCCAGCCTGCGCCAGCGTTATCCCGCCCTGCGTCTGTTCCTGCGCGAGGATCTGACGGCGCGGCTGCTGGACCGTCTGGCCACCGGCGACCTGGATGCCGCCCTGATCGCCCTGCCCTGGCCCTCGCCGGAAATCGAGACCATGCATATTGCCGATGACGGCTTCATGCTGGCCTGTCCGCCGGATCACCCGTTGGCCTTACGCCCGGATTTGTCTGCCGCCGACCTGATCGACCAGGACCTGCTGTTGCTGGAGGAAGGTCATTGCCTGCGCGACCACGCCTTGTCGGCCTGCCACCTACCCGGCCCGGCCAAGGGCGAAGGAGTTTTGGGCACCTCGCTCGCCACCTTGGTGCAGATGGTCGCCAACGGATTGGGGGTGACGCTGTTGCCGGAAATGGCGGTGAAAAGCGGCGTGCTCGCCGGCACCGACGTGGTCACCCGTCCGCTACGGGGCGCCGGCTCACGCGGGATCGGCCTGGCCTGGCGCCCGTCCAGCCCGCGCAAGGCCGAATTCCGCCTGCTGGGTGAGGCCCTGAAGGCAGGGTTTCAATAAAGGTGCTGACCGCCGGTGACGAAAACCTCGGTACCGGTGACATAGGCGAAATCGTCGCCGCACAGCCGGAACACGGTGCCGGCCACGTCCTCGGGGCTGCCCATGCGGTCGAGCGGGATGCGCGGCACCAGCGCTTCGTATTCGGCGGAAATCATCGCCGTGCTGATCTCACCCGGGGCAACGGCGTTGACCCGCACCCCTAATTGGGCCAATTCCACCGCCATTTCCCGCGTCAGCCCCGACAGCGCCGCCTTTGACGTCGAATAGGCCGAGCCGGCGAAGGGATGGACGAAATGGCCGGCGATGGAGGTGATGTTGACCACCGCCCCCTTGCCCTTGTGCAGGGCGCTGGCGAAGCCACGGGCCAGCCGCAGGGGAGCGAAGAAATTCAGCTCAAACACCTCTTTCCAGCCGTCGATGGAGCCGTTGAGCACGCCGAGGCGTTCCTTGTACGGGGTCTTGGGGCTGATGCCGGCATTGTTGACCAAAGCATGCAACGGCTGACCGTCCAACAGGACGTTGGCCTCGGCGATGAAGGCCTGGGTGCTGGCCGGATCGGCCAGATCGGTGGGGATATGATGCACCCAATTGGGATCGCGGCGGCATTCCGGCGGCGCCTCGGCCCGAGCGCAGGTGATGATGCGCCAGCCTTCGGCCAGAAAGCGGCGGGCGATGGCATGACCGATGCCGCGGCTGGCACCGGTGATCACCACCGTCTTGGGCGCCGCCCCGGTCATGGCACCGCCCCCGCCGGCAAACGCAAGGTCCCGCCGTTTTCCAACTGCGCCGCCACCGGGGCCAGGACGCGGGCTAGACGCAGCAGGGCGCGCATGCCCTCATCCTCGGCCAGACCGCCCCCGCCCCCCATCATCTTGGCCAGTTTCTGCCACGGCGCCTTGGGCTTGGGGTAGGCAACCAGATCCAAATCAGCATCGGGGGCCAGTTTCAGCAGCTCACGCACCTGCGCCTGAGCCACGTCCCAGCCGCCCAAAGCATCCACCAGTCCACGCGCCTGGGCGTCGGAACCGGCCCAGATGCGGCCCTTGGCCAGTTCCTCCATGCGATCCGGCGCCAGATTGCGGCCCTTGGCCGCCTTGCCGGTGAAGTCGGCGTAGATGGCGTCCAAGCTGCGGTTCAGCCGCTCCCACGCCTGCGGGCTGAATTTATGGTTGGCGCTCATCATATCGGCATTGTCACCGCGTTTGACGCCATCCCAGCTCACCCCCAGCTTGGGCCAGAAATCGGCCAGCACCATCTTGCCGGAAAACACGCCGATGGAGCCGGTGATGGTGCCCGGCTGCGCCACCACCCGGTCGGCGCCCATGGCAACGAAATAGCCGCCCGACGCCGCCACCCCGGCCATGGAGGCGACCACCGGCTTGCCGGCGGCACGGGCGCGGCCCACTTCATGCCAGATGGTGTCCGACGCCACATAGGAACCGCCAGGGCTGTCGATGCGGAACACGATGGCCTTGACCGCCGGATCATCGACGGCGTCGCGGAAAGCGGCGGCGATAACGCCAGCGCCGAAGCCGTCATCGTCGGCGAACGGACTGTCGTCGCCGCCCCGGCTGATAGCGCCGCTACCGGTGATGATGGCGATACGCGGACCGCTGCCCTTGGGCAGATGGGCGGCATAGGCGGCCATATCCACCTCTTCGCCCTTCTTGCCGGTGGCCCCGGCGGCGGCCAGCGCCTGATCACGATAGCCCAGATGATCGACCAGCCCCGCCGACAGGGCTTCCGCCGCCAGGAACGGCCCCTTGCCGAACAGGGCGCTGACCTTGTCCTGGCCCAGGCGCCGGCCTTGGGCGATGCCAGCGATGACCTGCCCCGACCACGCGTCGAGGATCGCTTCCAGCGACTGGCGGTGCGGCTGGCTATAACCGGTCTCGGTGAAGGTCTCGATGGCCGATTTGTATTCCTTGCGCCCGGCCAGTTGCGGCTGGATGCCCAACAGATCGAGCGTGCCTTTCAGGAAGGGGGATTCGGCGGCGAAGCCGACCAGCCCCACCTCGCCCGAGGGCTGCACCCATACTTGGGAGAAGCCGCTGGCGAGGAAATAATCCACCGTGCCGTTGCTGCCCTCGCCCAGGGTCTCGGCGAAGGCCACACTGGGCTTGCCGGACGAGCGGAAACGGACGATGGCATCGCGGATTTCCTGGGCCGAAGCCAGACTGAGCTGGCCGCTGCCCAAGGTGGCGAACAATCCCTTGACCTTAGGATCGGTGGCCGCATGGTCGATGGCGGCGATCACTTGGCGCATCACATAGGCGCGTTCGCCCGCCAAGGCAGCGAAGGGATCGCCCGAGGGGGTTTCACGGAACTTCGCCTCCAGGTCCAGGGACAGGATCATGTCCTTGGGCAGGCGGGGTTCGGTACTGTCCTTGAAGGCGATGGCGGCCCAGATGCCGCCACCGGTCAGCAACAGGACCGTCAGGCCGATGGCGGCCAATATGGCGACGATGATACGGCCGATGCGGCGCATGAAAACCACCTTGCAGGAGAAAGGGCCTTACTGGTGTAAGCGCGCCCCCCTCCCAGGTCAAGGTGATGGAACCATTAGGGGGTAATGGTAGGCAGGCCGGCATCTTTCCAGGCGTTGAGGCCGCCCTTCATGTGGGTGACCCAGCCATGGCCGGCCGAGATCAGCTTGTTGCCGATGGCGGCGGAACGCACGCCCCCCAGGCACGAGATGATCACCTTCTTGCCGGGATAGGACGGCCACTTGTCCACCTCGAAATCACTCATGGGATAAAGCTGCGACCCGGCGATGTGTTCCTCGGCGAATTCTTCGTCCTCGCGCACATCCACCAAAACGGCCTCGCCGCTTTGCAGCAGGGTGTTGACGGTGGCGGGGTCCAATTCGATCAGGGCGGAATTGAGGATGCTCATGGCGAACTCGCAGGTTTCACAGTGTTGATATTCTATATCGCATCGCCGAAGGCACTTTCAACACAAAAAATACGGAACTTACATTATTGCTGACACAATATACATATCCGCAGTGTTGTTTTTCGACAAAAAAATATCAGTCGACCAACCCCGCCGCCACTTCGCGGTTGATCTTGACCAGCGGGCGCAGATCATCGGCGGCGCCGCTGATCAGCGCCTTCACGGTCTGACGATCGATGAAGTGGGACAGGTCCAGCAGATTGGCCCGCACATCCGCCGGCAAGGGATGATCCGACCGCGACAGCAAACGCTGGACCTGGGTCCACAGGCGCTGATTGCGCTTCAGCGCCGCCTCACGCTGGGTGCGGTCGGCGCTGCGCAGACAGTCTTCCAGCAGATTGGCCGCCTGGGTGAAGGCCAGGGCATCAGCCTGCCGCAAGGGCAGGACCGAGCCTTGGGCACGGCCATAGGCGGCGAAGGGATTGACCGGAGGCGGACGTGGCATCAGAACAGGGTCAACAGCGATTCCTGTGCCCGCTGCGACACCCCTTGGCCGGCACGGGCCAATTGCTGCCGGGTCTGGGTCGCCACCAGCAGGGCCGCCTCTTCATTCAAATCGGCCTCGGTCAGCCTGGATGCGCCGGCTTGGGCGATGACGGCCTGACTGGCCGCCGCCTCGCCCCGGATGCCCAGCGCGGTCAGATTGCTGCCCAGGCTGGATTGAACGGCATTGACGGTGGCGCCCGCACTGTCCAACTGGGCCAGGGTGGCGGCGGAAAAATCGCTGCCATCGGCGGCCACCGCCGTCACCCCCAGGCCAGCGGAACTGACGTTTTGGCCATTGACGGTCAGACTGTCACCAGCCTGAGTACCGAACGCCACGTTCAACGCCGAAGATGAGGCCGACAGCAGGTTGACCCCGTTATAGCCGGAATCGGCGGCCAGGGAATCCACCTGCCCGCGCAGTTGATTGTACTGGGTGGCCAGCGCACTCCGCTCGGCGGAATCACCGCTGGCGATGGCGGCGGTGGCGATGCCCTTCATCTGGTCGAGCAGGGAATTCACCCCCTCGGCCCCGGCCAGGGCGGCATTGATGGTGGAAACCCCTTGGCCAACCGAATCCTTGACCGCCGACAGATCGCTTGCCCGTTCGGTCAAGGCACGGGCAGCGGCAAAGGCCACCGCGTCATCGGTGACCCGGCTGACTTTCTTGCCCGTGGACAGGTTCTGCGAACGCTGCGCCGCGCTGGCGGCCAAGCTTTGCTGCGTCACCAAAACATCCCGCGCCGAAGCGGTCAGGTTGATCTGATCAACCGGCATCTTTCTGATCCCGTCATAAGCGCCCAGAGGAAGCATAGCACAAATGCGGACAGGCCAGCAAATTGCCACGTTGACGTTGCACTGCACCCTTCCTATGTTTCAGACCAACCATGCGCCACGCACACGCCCTGATCGCCCTGACCTTGCTGCTTTCCCCCCCTGCCCTGGCGCAGGAGGACCTGCTGCGTCCGGTCGGTCAGATCGCCTTGCTGCCCATCGGCGACAGTGGTCGCGAAGACATTGTCGGATTGGTCAAGACCCATTGGCGGCCTTATTTCCAGACCCAGGATCCGCTGGCCTTTGATCGCGATTCCGTCCGTGCCGGGCGTTTCGACCTGGATCATGACGGTCGCGCCGAGTTGGTGGTGATGGTCACCAAGACCGGCTGGGAAGCCGAGAAGGGCTTTCCCCTGGTGGTTGCCGCCTGGACTGACAAGGGCTGGAGCGCCATCGGCTGGTCATGGGGCGACGAAGACACCGTCTTCGCCACCGACCAGATCATCGGCAATTGGCGCACCATCGATACCGGCACCCAATACCTGCGTTGGGATCGCGGCCTATATGGCCGGGTCGAGAAAAACTAAGTCTCCGGCAGACTGATACTGACCACGGCGCCGCCCTGCGCGCCGTTGCTCAACCACAATTCTCCGCCATGGGCCTGGGCGATAACCCGGCAGATGGCCAGACCGATGCCGGTGGAATCCGCCGTCTGGCCAAGCCCGGTATCGAACACCTGGGGGTCGTGGCTGAGTTGTTCGGATGAAAAGCCCGGCCCGTCATCAGCGATTTCCAGCCGCCAGCCACCCGCCGCGGCCTGAGCGTGAATCCGCACCAACGCTGCCTGCGATCGCCGCCGATAGGTGACCGCGTTGGAGAAAACCTGCGCCAGCAATTCCAGCATCATGCCGCCATCGACACAAACGATCGGCAAGGCATCGGCTTCGACCAACAATACCGCCGGACCGAAGCGCCGTTCCATGTCGTCGACGGCCAGCCGCACCAAACCGCCGAGATCGACCTTTTGCGCATTGGCCGACATGCTGGTGATGGCGACGAAGTGCTGAAAGTCGCGCAGCAATGCCGACAGGCGGGTAATGGCCGCCACAACATAATCCAACTCTTCCGGATTGGCCCCGCCTTGGGCACCAAGATCGGTGGCCAACCGCCCCGCCTCGTCCTGCAAGACGGTCAATGGTTCTTGCAGATCGCGGGTGATGACCCCCAGCAAGTCGCGCAACTGGCCATTCAGCCGGTCCAGGCTGGCGGCACGAACATCCGACAGCGCTCGCGCCACTTCCAGTCCGTGGGTGCGGTGCGCCACTTCGACCGCCAATTCGCCCTGGCGGCGGCGAATGCGGGCCATGCCGCGATCAGCCGTCCAGGCCAGCAGGAACAGCGCCACCGACAACACCGCCACCGACAGAACCGCCCCGTTCACACCGCTCTGCCACTGGGCCAGAGCCCGATTGCGCGACACCGCCGAAGTCACCACCAGCGGATAGGGCGACAGCAGACGATAGGCCAGGAATTTGTCGTTGCCGTCGGCCTTCGATATCAGATGGGCGGTGCCCATGGGGGCCCGGGGCAACCATCGGGTAAACAGATCACTGCTGGAAATGTCGATCCCGAACTTTTCCACATGGGCCGGTGCGCGGGCGATCATGCGGCCATTGGCGCCGATCAGCGCGGTGCCGCCGTCGCGGTCCAACAAGACGCGATCAAGAAAATGGGCATAGATGTCGGGATCTAAACTGGCATAGACGATACCGGCGAAGTCACCCTTGTCATCCACCAGGGGGCGGGCCACGTGCAGCGAGCGTTCACTGTTGATACGCCCCAACGCCGGATCACCCACCACCATCTGCTGGCGTTCCCGCGCACTGGCCCGAGCCGCCAGGAAATAGGTGCGGTCGCTGATATCGATACCGCCCCCCGGCACCAGGCGCGGTGGCCACACCGCCGTCGACATCCTGCCCGAGGCGTCGGCCAGGCTGATATGGCGGATTTCCGGATAGGCCCGCAATATCCCTTCCATGCGCACCGAAAAGGTGCGGTTGAGATATTCACCCCGGGTGACCATGGCGGCGGCCTCGGACAGAACCGTGTCGATACCGCGCAACGAGCCCGATATCTGCTGATCGATGGAATTGGCTACCGCCAGGGTCAGCACCTGGGCGGCATGAATGGCGCTGTCGCGCTCGCGCACCATCTGCCAGCCCATGGCCACCAGCAAGGCGCCGATCAAGGCCAAGGCCTGGAGACGGGCGGTAAATTGCCGGGGCAAGGGCGGCGGATCTTCTGTCGGTGCATCGACCACCGACGGCTCCGACGACGGTAAAGCCAGTGTGAAGCGGCCCTCGCCATAGGACAGCTCCAAACCATTGAGGCCGGCAAGGGATTGGCAGACCCGCACCGCCACCGCCGCCTCATCGGCGACGCCGTCGCCCGAGAGGCACAAGACCCAGCCCTGGCCTTGAAGCTCGGCCTCGACGTCGATGCTCGCCACCCGCCAACCGTCCAGAGTCTTCAACACCTGGATCAGAACCTCGGGAATGCCGTCGCCAACCACGTCCAGGACAGGCAAAGTCCCCAGACGAATGGGGGCGTCAATGCCGGCATCAACCATGGCGCGTTGCACCAACTGGCGCACATCGACGGTCTCGGTCGGAGCGTCGATGCCTAAGGCGGCGACGCGTTGCTGAAAGCCGCGCAGCAGGGTTTTTAAATCCTTGCCGCCTTGGACCAACCGTTCAAGCCGCGCGCGCGCCTCGGGCCGTTCCATCGGCAAGCGGCGCAACAGGATCTGGCTATAGCTGACCAGCGGGCGCAAGGGCTCCTGTAAATGGTGGGCGGTGACCATGGAGAGGCGCCGCATTTCACGGTTGGCGGCACTGACCTGACGGACCTTTTGTTCCAGCAAGGCGCGGGCCCGGCGCAATTCCTCGCCGCGGCTGATCACCAGATTTTCCAGGCCATCGCGGGCCTGGGTCAGATGACACCAGGCGGCATCGCCGCGCCGCGCCCACAGCAGGATGGCCGCACACAGCAAAACCAGCAACACCCCGCCCAAAACGGCGTTCCCCTGCCACAGGGCAAAGGCGCCGCCGCTTTCAGCCATCACCCAGACGTCCAGATCCAATCCCTCCACCGGCAACACCGTGCCGATGGCCGCTTGCGGACGGGAAAAATCCTGGGCGAAGCCGCCATGGTGCTCGGGAACCGAAGCCACCATCTTGGCGGAAGAGCGGTGCACAACCGCCACCATCTCGGTTTCCGGCACCAGCACCGTTTGCAGAAAGGCCGACAGGCTGACCACGTCCAACTTGGTGGCGATGGCGGCGGTGCCGCCGTCATGGGGGAACAGCCATGCCACCACCTGCACCCGCCGGCCATCGCCGGCCTGGATATGGGGCGGGCCGATGACCAGACCGGCACCACCGGTCAGACGGTCGTGCAACCACTGCGCCTGTGACGGCGCCAGATGTTCGTCGCTGCCCAAATCGACCCAGTCGCCATTGGCATGCATCAGCACCAAGCCGGTGATTTCTGGAAACACCGCCAGCCGTTCACCCAGATGCCCCACCAGATCGGGGGGCTGGTGGGTCTGCGCCGCCACCATGGCGGCGACTTCATCCAACAGCGTGGCGATGCCGCGCATCTGGCCGACCACATGCTGTTCGATGGCTTGGCCCAGGGTGCTGGTGATCAGGCGGGCATCGGCCTCGGCCTTGAGATGGCTGCGCCACAGATGCAACGTCAGCAAGCCGCACAGGCACAGCGCCAGCATCAGGGCAGCCAACGGCACCGGCCGCACCAGACGCCGCACAACGATCATGAAGGCGGGCGCTGTCTGGGGAGACACGATGACCTGTGAATTGACCAAGGGATCAGTATGATCCTTTGGGCTGTACGCTAGGTCAAGGAAAGTCCGCATTGCGCGCGATGGCGCAACAGATGGTCGGCCAGGGTCACCGCCATCATCGCTTCCGCCACCGGCACGGCACGGATGGCGACGCAAGGATCATGGCGGCCCTTGGTGATGACCTCGATGTCGTTGCCGTGACGGTCGACGCTTTTCTTGGGGATCAGGATCGAACTGGTCGGCTTGACCGCCAGGCGCAACACCACGTCCTGACCGGTGGAGAGGCCGCCCAGGATACCGCCGGCATTGTTGGACAGAAACTGCACACGGCCATCCGGCCCCATGCGCATCTCGTCGGCGTTGTCCTCGCCCGACAGCGACGCCGCCAGGAAACCGGCGCCGATTTCCACGCCCTTGACGGCATTGATGCTCATCATCGCCTTGGCCAGATCGGCATCCAGCTTGTCATAGACCGGCGCCCCCAGCCCGACGGGCACGCCCGAGGCGGTGACCTCGACCACACCGCCGGTGCTTGAGCCGGCCTTGCGCACGCCGTCGAGGAACTTTTCCCACACCGGCACGGTTTCGGCATCGGGGCACCAGAACGGATTGGCCTGACGCTGGTCCCAGTCCCAGCGACCAGGATCGATGGCATGCGGCCCCATCTGCACCATGGCGCCACGAATGGCGATGCCCGGGGCCAAGGAATCCAGGATCACCCGCGCCACCGCGCCGGCGGCCACCCGCATGGCGGTTTCCCGCGCGCTTGAGCGTCCGCCGCCGCGATAATCGCGGATACCGTATTTCTGCTCATAGACCCAGTCGGCATGACCGGGACGATAGGTGTCCTTGATGTCGCCGTAATCCTTGGACCGCTGGTCGGTGTTTTCGATCAACAGGCCGATGGAGGTACCGGTGGTGACGCCATCGAACACCCCGGACAGGATGCGGACTTGGTCCGCCTCTTGCCGTTGGGTGGTGAAACGGTTCTGGCCGGGCTTCCGTTGATCCAGCCAGGGCTGGATATCCGCTTCCGACAACGCCAGCAACGGCGGTACGCCGTCGATGACGCAGCCGATGGCGGGGCCATGCGACTCGCCGAAGGTGGTGAAGCGGAAAGTGTGGCCGAAACCGTTTCCCGACATGGGTGTCAGTCCTTGGAAACGGTGATGTCGGGGGCGTCCACCGCCTTCATGCCGACGACATGATAGCCGCAATCGACGTGATGGCATTCGCCCGACACGCCCGACGACAGATCGGACAGCAGGTACAGGCCCGAACCGCCGATGTCTTCCAAGGTGACGTTGCGCTTCAACGGGCTGTTGTATTCGTTCCACTTGAGGATATAGCGGAAATCGCCGATGCCCGAGGCCGCCAGGGTCTTGATCGGACCGGCGGACAGGGAATTGACGCGGATGTTCTGCTTGCCCAGGTCGACGGCGAGATAGCGCACGCTTGCTTCCAGCGCCGACTTGGCCACGCCCATGACGTTGTAGTGCGGCATCACCCGCTCGGCGCCGTAATAGGTCAGGGTCAGCAGCGAACCGCCATCGGGCATCATGTCGGCGGCACGACGGGCGACCGAGGTGAACGAGAAGACCGAGATGTGCATGGTCTTCAGGAAATTGTCCAAGGTGGTGTCGGCGTAACGACCGCGCAGTTGTTCCTTGTCGGAATAGCCGATGGCGTGGACGACGAAGTCCAGCTTGCCCCACTTGGCCTTCAAGGTATCGAAGACCGCGTCGATGGACGCCTCGTCCGACACGTCGCAGGGCAGGACGATGTCCGACCCCACCGATTCGGCCAGGGGACGCACGCGCTTTTCCAGCGCCTCGCCCTGGAAGGTGAAGGCCAGCTCGGCCCCCTGGGCACGGGCGGCCTGGGCGATGCCCCAGGCGATGGAGCGGTCGTTGGCGACGCCCATGATCAAGCCCTTTTTGCCGGCCATCAACGGAGTGGGAGCGGTCATACTGGTCCTCTCTAGAATCGCAAAGTTGTCTTGTGGCCTGCGAAGGCGGCGGGCATCCTACACGAAGTAAGGTCATCGGCAAAAGGGGGAAGCGGGAGAATGGAAGCCCAGGCCACGGCATGGCAGGTGTGGGAATTTCTGCGTTTCGCCGTCCGGCGCGGACGCGACGACGGCGTTTCACGCATGGCCGGGTCGTTGGCCTTCACCTCGCTGTTGTCGTTGGTGCCCCTGTTCGCCATCGCTTTGGCCATGTTGGCCGCCTTTCCCGCCTTCGATTCGGTGCGCCAGGATCTGGTGAGCTGGTCGTTCCGCACTTTCGCGCCGACCATCGGCGACGTGGTGCAGTTGCAGATCAACCGCTTCATCGACAATGCCGGGCGGCTGTCGGCGGTGGGCATCCTGTCGCTGGTGGTCACCGCCATCATGCTGCTGGTGACCATCGAAGGCACCATGAACGCCATCTTCCGCGTCGCCAAGGCGCGCTCGCCCCTGTCCAAGCTGCTGGTCTATTGGACCGCCCTGACCCTGGGGCCGCTGCTGATGGGCGCGGCCCTGTCGCTGCAAGGCTATGTCACCGCCTGGTCGCGCTGGTCGGTGAGCAAGGCGCTGACCCCGGTGCTGGCCCTGCCCTTGCCCACCATCCTGACCGCCTTGGCCTTCGCCGTCATGTTCGCCGCCGTGCCCAACCGCCGGGTGGCGGTGCGCGACGCCCTGTGGGGGGCATTGGCCGCCGCCTTGCTGTTCGCCGCACTTCGCTGGGGCTTCGGCCTCTACATCACCTCGTCGCGCACCTATGCCAGCCTGTACGGGGCGGTGGCGGTGCTGCCGGTCTTCCTGCTGTGGACCTATCTGTCCTGGCTGGCCATCCTGATCGGGGCCGAGATCACCGCCGCCCTGCCCGAATGGCGCAGCGGCCAGCATCTCGGCAGCGGGCCGTCGCGCCCCGGACGACGCCTGGCCCTGGCCCTGGAAATTCTGGATGTTCTTTATGCCCGCGCCCGTCAGGGCAGCGGCGGCGCCAGCCGGCGCGAGTTGCTGGCGCGGACCTCGGCCAACGAACGGGAAATGATACGGCTGTTGGTGCAATTACACGCCGCCGGCTTCACCGCGCCGACCATCCGCCGCAAGGTGGTGCTGACCCGCGACCTCGACGTCACCACCCTGGCCGATCTGATCAATGCCCTGGACCTGGATCTCGACCTCGATGCCTCGACCGCCCTGGCGCCGTGGCGCGCCACGGTGGACGGGCTGATCCAACAGGTGCAAAGCCAAAGTCGGGCGATCCTGACGGTCAAGCTGCGCGATATCCTGGCCGGCGGATAGAGGTGATCAGATATCGTACATCAGCACCGGCTCGGCCTTCTTGCTGAAGGCCATGTCGGCCAAGGTGGTGTTGTCCAAGATGGCGGCGATGGCGTCGCGCACCTCGCCCATCACCGCGCGTACCGCGCATCCGGCTTCGTCGCGGCAATCGTCACAGCGGCGATAGGCGGTGCGCGACACGCATTGCACCGGCGCCAACGGGCCATCGAGCACGCGGACGATGTCGCCGACCATGATCTGCTGGGCCGGCTTGGCCAGGGTATAGCCGCCGCCCTTGCCCTTTTTCGACGACAGATAGCCGCGGTTCTTCAGTTCCAGCAGGATCGCATCCAGGAACTTCTTGGGGATGGATTCGGCCTCGGCGATGTCGGCGATTAGCACCGAGCCGTCATCGGCGTGGCGCGCCAGATAGACCATGGCCTTCAGGCCGTATTTGGCTTTGCTGGACAGCATTTCCCCACCTTTCCATAAGCTTTAGGTGGATATGGGCTTTTAGCTATTCCTTGTCAACATCGTCACCACAACCATGGGCCTCGCGCACCACGAACAACGGGCGGTTCTTCACCTCGGCGAAGACGCGGCCCAGATATTCGCCGATCACCCCCAGACTGATCAATTGCACGCCGGAGAAGAAGGTGATGGCAACGATCAGCGACGGATAGCCGGGTACGTCGATGCCTAAAATCAGTGTCTTGACGATGAACAACAGGCCGTACAACAAGGCGAAGCTGGCCACCAGCATACCCATGAAGGTCCACACCTTGAGCGGCAGCGAGGTGAACGAGGTAATCCCGTCGACGGCCAGCCGCCACAGCCGGAACAGGTTGAACTTGGTTTCGCCATGGGCGCGCTCGGCCACGTCGAAGGGGATGATGGTCTGACGGAAGCCAACCCAGGCATAAAGCCCCTTCATGAAACGGGCATGTTCCGGCATGGCGTTCAGCACCTTGACCACCTTGCGGTCGAGCAGGCGGAAATCGCCGGCCCCCGGCGGCAGCCGCACTTCCGACACCCGCCCGAACACCTCGTAGAAGACCTTGGCCGCCAGCCGTTTGACCGCACTTTCGTCGTCGCGGTCGCGGCGCACGGCGATGACCATTTCAAAGCCCTGGCGCCATTCCCGCATCATGTCCTTGATGACTTCCGGCGGATGCTGCAAATCGGCGTCGATCATCACCACCGCCTGACCGCTGGTGTGGCGCAGCCCGGCGGTCAGGGCCAGTTCCTTGCCGAAGTTGCGCGACAGTTCCACCACCTTTATCCTAGGGTCGCGGCGGCGATGCTCCAGCGCCCGGGCGACGGTGTCGTCGCGGCTGCCGTCATCGACACAGACGATTTCGTAACTTTCGCCCAGATCGGCCATCACCTGGGCCAACCGGTCGAACAATCTGTCCAGGTTACCCGCCTCGTTGAACATGGGCACCACCAGGGACAGAACCGGGGCAACGGGCTTTTCGGCGCTTTCGGTCATGGCACACCACGAAGGATCAAGGATGGGCGGTACTGTGGACAAAAGCGGTCAGGCGGTCAATCTCGGCCACCGCATCACCTTGTGCGCCGATGATTACGGTCTGGCCCCGGGGGTCAGCGCCGCCATCCGTCACCTGATCGCCCTGGGGCGGTTGCAGGCCACCGGCTGCATGACCAGCAGCCGCCATTGGCCCGAGGCCGCCGCCGCCTTGAAACCGCTGGACGGCATGGCCGAGATCGGCCTGCACATCACCTTGACCGATCAGACGCCCCTGGGGGCCATGCCCGATCTGGCCCCGCATGGTAAATTGCCGGCCTTGGGCACGCTGTTGAAGCGGGCCTTGGCCCGGCGGCTGGACCGAGCGGAAATCGCCGCAGAGATCACCCGCCAGCTCGATGCCTTTGAAGCACATTTCGGTCGCGCCCCCGATTTCCTCGACGGTCACCACCACGTGCATCAATTGCCGATCATCGCCGATGTGGTGGTCGACCTGTGGCGCCGGCGCCTGGGCGGCAAGGGGTGGGTGCGGTCCTGCGCCGAGGCGCCCCTGTCGATCCTGGCCCGTGGGGTGTCGCCGGTGCGCGCCCTGGTCATTTCCGAACTGGGCCGCGGCTTCCGCCGCCGGCTGGAACGGATGGGCATTCCGCACAACCAGTCGTTCCGGGGAGTCTATGACTTTTCCGGGCGTATCGCCTTCGCCCGCCTGTTCAGCCGTTTCACCAGCCATCCCGGCCCGCGTTGCCTGATGATGGTGCATCCCGGTCTGGTGGATGCCGAACTGGTCGCCGCCGACAGCCTGACCCATCAGCGCGAGGTGGAATACCGCTTCCTCGCCTCGGATGAATGCGTGCTGGATCTGGCCGAGCGCCGCATCGCCCTGTCGCCCTTGTTCCCGCCGTCACCATGAACCAGCGCACCGGTACCGCCCTGCGTCTGTCGTTCTATTACGCCGCCCTGTTCACGGCGGTGGGCGCCCACATGCCGTTCTGGCCCCTGTGGCTGAAGGACAAGGGATTGGGGCCGACCGATATCGGTCTGATCATGGCGGCGACCTATCTGACCAAGATCATGGTCAGTCCCAGCGTCGGCCATCTGGTCGACCGCCACGGCGACCGCCGCAAGCCCATGCTGATCCTGGCCGGGGCGGCGACCGCCATCTGGCTGCTGTTCACCCTGACCGACGGCTTTTGGCCGATCCTGGCGGTGACGGTGCTGGCGGTGGGGCTGTGGTCGGGCATCTTCCCCCTGGGCGAAAGCCTGTCCATGATGGAAAGCCAGCGCCAACGCCTGGATTATGGCCGACTGCGCCTGTGGGGGTCGCTCAGCTTCATCGCCAGCGCCATCGCCACCGGGGCGTTGATGACCAGCCAGCCGCCGCCGGTGCTGGTGTGGGTGGTGGCCGCCGCCCTGGCCTTGACCACCTTGTCGTGCTGGTCGCTGCCGGCCTCGACCGCCATCTCGGCCAGAAGCGACCGCCGCACGCCGATCTGGCCGTTGCTGAAACATCCGGCCTTTCTCGCCTTTCTCGCCGTCGCCAGTCTGGGCAGCGCCTCGCACACCGTCTATTACGCCTTCGCCACCATCCATTGGCAGGCGGCGGGCATCGACGGCAATACCATCGGCCTGCTGTGGGCGGAAGGGGTTATCGCCGAGGTGCTGCTGTTCGCCTTCTCCGGCTGGGTGGTGGGTAAATTGGGGCCGGGCAAATTGTTGATCATCGCCACCGCCGCCGGCATCCTTCGCTGGCTGGCCCTGGGCAGCGTCACCGCCGTGCCGGCCCTGGCCATCGCCCAGCTTCTGCATGCCGCCACCTTCGGCTGCGCCCATCTGGGGGCCATGCATTTCATTACCCGCGCCGTTCCGCACAGCCTGTCGGCCCGGGCTCAGGGCATGCTGTCGGCGGTGGCCATGGGGGCGGCACCGGGCTTGATGAGCCCGCTGGCCGGACGCCTGTACGACGGCATGGGCGGCGGCGCCTTCCTGGTCATGTCCGCCTTGTCGGTGGCCGGTTTCGCCCTGGCCCTGCTGCTGGCCAAGCGTTGGGACGGCAAGCCGCTGGTTTAAACCAGACTGGCCACCGCGCCGACAGCGGCGCAAACCCCCAACACCGGCAGCATGCCCAGCTTGAAACGCAGCATGGCGATCATGGCCCCCGCCGCCAAGGCCAGTTGCAGCGGCTGGGCGCTGCCCCACACCGGCCAATTGCCGTCGAAACGGGCGAAGGCCACATGCAGGGCGAACCACAACGCCAGATTGAAGATGACGCCGACCACGGCGGCGGTGATCGCCGACAGCGCCGACGACAGGGCAGCATGACCGCGCAGGCGTTCCACATGGGGGGCGCCGGCGAAGATCCATAGGAAACTGGGGACGAAGGTCACCCACACGGTCAGGCTGGCCGCCAACACCCCGCCCAGCCATGGATTGAGGCCGCCGGGCTGGCGATAGCCGGCGAGGAAACCGACGAACTGGTTGACCAGCACCAGCGGACCGGGCGTGGTTTCCGCCAACCCCAAACCGTCCAGCATTTCGCCGGCACTGACCCAACCGTGATGTTCCACCGCCTGCTGCGCCACGTAAGACAGCGCCGCATAGGCGCCGCCGAAGGTCACTACCGCCAGCTTGGCGAAAAACAGCCCGATGGTGGCGAAGGCGCCCTGACCATAGGCCCAGGCCAGCGCCACCGGGGCCAGCCACAGCAGCAGCCACAACAAGGCCGTGCCCAGGGTGTTGCCAGCCTTGGGTGCCGGCGGCGGTACCGCGCCGCCCTGCCCGCGCAGCCAGCCGGCCAGCCCGGCGGCCAGCACGATCAGCGGAAAGGGTACGCCAAATGCGAAGATAGCCAGGAACGAAACCAAGGCCAACCCGCGCGCCCAAGTGTCCAAAAGCGCCCGTTTGCCGATACGCAAACCCGCCTGCACCACCACCGCCAGCACCGCTGGCTTCAGGCCCAGGAACAGGCCCTGGACCACCTGCACATGGGTGAAGCCGGCATAAAGCGACGCCAAGGCCAGCATGACCAGGAAGCCGGGCAGCACGAACAGAATGCCCGCCGCCAGCCCACCCCGGGTGCCGTGCAGCAGCCAGCCGGAATAGGTGGCCAATTGCTGCGCTTCCGGCCCCGGCAACAACATGCAGAAATTAAGGGCATGAAGAAAACGCGGCTCGTCCAGCCAGCGTTTTTCATCCACCAGAATGCGATGCATGGTGGCGATCTGACCGGCGGGACCGCCGAACGACAACAGGCCGATGCGCAGAAAGGTGCGCAGGGTTTCCGCGTAGCTTGGATTCATCCGCCCAAGGTGGCATCAGCCCCTGACGAAGGCCAGTGACATTATACCGTCATCGCCAAGGGGGCACTGCCGCAGGCCAACAATTCCGCCAGGATGCGCAAGGCCTGGGCCAGGGTCTCCAGGTCTGGCGGCGCGGTGACCGAGGCCCGCACGCCATCCATGTGCGGGCGCCCGATGGCGAAGGAATCGGTGGGCGGCAGGCTGACCGCCCGTCGCGCCGCCTCGGCGACGAAGGCCGACGATGTCCACGGCAGGGTCATGGGCAGCCAGACATTGAAAGCTGGACGCGGATTATCGATCCCCAGGATTTGGCCGGCCAAAGCGATGCGGGCCAGGGCATCGCGGCGCTGACGCTCCGCCGCCTCCTGGGCGGTGCCGTCGTCGATCAGCATGCAGGCGGCTTCCAACAGCGGCACCGGCAAGGCCAGGGACAAGGCGCCGATGGCGGCGTCGAAGCGCGGCTTGACCGCCAGCGGCAAGGCCGAGAACGAACAGCGCAAGCCCGGCGTCACGCTTTTCGACAAGGTGGTCAGATAAAGGGTGCGTTCCGGCGCATGGACCAGAATGGGCTGGGGGGCAAGGGGATCGAGAAAACGATGCACCCCGTCTTCCAGGATGAAGGCGTCGTGGCGCCGTGCCGCCTCGGCGATGGCCCGGCGGCGGTCTTCCGACAAGGTGGCGGTGGTCGGGTTCTGCACCGTGGCGGTGGTGTACAGCAGGCGGGCACCACGGGCGAAGCCGCGCTCGACTTCGTCGGGGATCAGGCCGCCATCATCCATCATCACCCCGGCCAGGGAGCGGCCCAGCATGGACACCGCCGATTTGAAACCGGGATAGGTGTATTCCTCGGCCAGGATGGTGTCGCCGGGACGGGTCAGGGTGGCGATGGCGGCGACCAGGGCCTGCTGACTGCCGGCGGTAACCGACACCTGCTCGACCGGCACCTCGGCCCCTTCCAGTTTCAGCCATTTCTGTCCGGCGGTACGGTGACGCTGGGCCACCACTTCGAGATTGTAGGACAGCAATTGC
The DNA here is from genome assembly GCF_000513295.1 of Magnetospirillum gryphiswaldense MSR-1 v2. NCBI lineage: Bacteria > Pseudomonadati > Pseudomonadota > Alphaproteobacteria > Rhodospirillales > Rhodospirillaceae > Magnetospirillum > Magnetospirillum gryphiswaldense. The sequence continues at coordinate 4,337,582 of NC_023065.1, read as the reverse complement.
GGCAAATCGGGCCGTCGTGCCAATTGCGCCAGCACCGGCCCCACCGCCCAGGCGCCCTGATCGCCCGACGGGCGGTTGACCGCCATGTTGATGATGCCGGGATGGGGCGCCCAGGCCACCGCCAGATATTGCCCCAGGCCGCTATCCTGACGTTCGGGATCGGTGACGAAGGTGCCGCGCCCCACTTCCCCCGACAACAGACCCAGACGCTCGGCCTCGGTATAGGCGCGGGCGACGGTGCCCACCGTCACCTTCAGCCGCCAGGCCAGATCACGATGGGTGGGCATGCGGGTGCCGGGCAACAGCCGGCGGGCATCCACGTCGGCGGCGATGGCATCGACGATGGCACGGTATTTGGGGCCGGCATGAACCGACAGATCAGGGAGCCAATTTGACATGGTGGCAATAATGCAATTGACTCCACACCCCCGTCAATCATTGATTCAATGTCACATGACACGGAGTCAATATCATGGCTTTTCTAAATTGGATGGGTTCAATAATCCCCATAGCATCGGCTGGATACACGCTTGCCGACCGGATTGACCTTATCATGACCTGGATTGAACGGACGCAGCAGCGCCGTGCCCTGGCTCGGCTGGACGACCGGCTGCTGGCCGATATCGGCCTGTGCCGGACCCAGGCCGAGCGGGAAAGCAGCAAGCCGGGATGGGAGGAATGAACGCCGGAGGTAGAATCACCAACAACCAAAGACATACCCGAGAAACGCATATTTTCCTTTGCCGTTGTCGCCAGGACTCTTTTACACTGTCTTTTATTCGCACCCGCAGCAGTGGGGAGAAATTCCAGTGTCCGCCGTATACCGCGACAGCCTATTGCGGCCGGTTCCGTGGTTGGCGTCTTTCGCCATCGACGACGCCGACATCGATTCCGAGCATCGTTCCATGATCGATTTGTGCAACGAGTTGTGCTGCCTGACCGCCTTCGACAGTGCCTCGGCCCGCCGGCGCCTGCTGGATGAGGACGTGGTGGCGATGATGACCCACCACTTCAACACCGAGGAACGGGTGTTCGACGAGATCGGCTACCCCGAAACCCATGGCCACAGGCAGGAGCACAACCACCTGCGCTGGCTGATCACACCGCTTTATGTCTCAGCCCACGATAACGGCTTCGCCCAGTCGCTGCTGAAGGTGCGTACGGGTTTGGTGGAACACATCATCCGCCATGATCTGGGGTTCAAAAGCCATCTGCTGAACCGCAACGGCCGCTAGGTTTTTTCTTTTTCTTTTTCTTTTTCTTTTTCTTCCCCCGCCGCCTGCGGCGCGCCCATGCCGCCCCAGTCGGTTTTATGGTGCTTGGCGACGATGTCGCACATATAGGTGGCGAAGCCCTTGGGATTGAACGGCTTCAACAGATAGCCCTGGACCCCCAGCGCCTTGGCCTTCTCCATGGCGGCGCTGTCCTTGGTGGCGGTAAACATCACCACCGGCAGTGCCGAAACCTTGGGCTCGAGCGCCCCCCTGACGCCACCCAGAAACGACAGACCATCCACCGGCGCCATGTCGATGTCACAGACGGCGATGGTCGGCTTCATTTCCCAGGCCAGTCGCAAACCATCGCCGCCATGGCTGGCCTCATAGACCTGGCTTGCCCCCATGGTTTTCAACATGCGCACCAGCAAGGATCGGGTGGTTTCGTCATCCTCGACCACCAGAACGGTGATGCCGTCGGTGCTGAAGCGTTCAAGTTTCGGTGCCGAGCTCATTCCCCTCCCCCTTCAGCGCGCATCCTTGAAACGGAAATCCAACCTTAGATCAAACGGCGCCTTCTGTCTCAGGGCTTCCGGCAACGGCAGCGGCTGCGCCTTGCGAATAGCCGTGTAGATGGCATCGATGATGCGGCGCTGGATGGCGTTGGCCGGCAAGGTCTGATAGCCGTCGAACACCTCGACCGGATTCCAGCGCCGCCTTGAATCATAGATGTCGGAAAAATGGCCGTCAGCCAAAACCTTGACCCGCAGGCTGATATCAGCCTTGTCATAGGCCGACAGCCCCGCCGGCGGTCGCCAGTGCCGCAACACCCGCGACAACACCCAGTCACGTTCGTTCTGATTGACCGGCGCCGGCTTTTTTTGCTTGGGCGCCGGCACGGCGGCCACCGGGTCGGGCTGAGCCGGCTTGGGGCTTTGGCTTTCCGATACCGGCGTCGATTTTTCCGCCAGATCGCCTTCCGCCAGTTGCGGAATGGGCTTGCCCTCGGTCCCCGGCTTGGCCGCCGGGGCGCCGCCATCCTTGGCGGCGGCGGGTGGTGGTGGTGGCGGCACCAGATCGACGGTGACCGCCTGCGGCTCGGGCGCGGTTTCGGGCAGATCGGGCAGCGGAAAGCCCATCCACACCAAGGCCAGCAGCACATGCAGCAGCACCGACAGCACCGGCGCCAGATGGCGCCAGCGCGACGGCTGTGATTGCACGCGGGTCAGGGGCTCAAAGGATGGGGCAGCGATCATGGCGCGGCAAGGTAACGAGTTGCCCCGAGGCTGGGAAGAGTCTTACTCAGCCGCCGGCAGGGCGAATGCCCCAACCTCAAGCGTCGGGTTGCTTTGCACCCGCTGCCGGGCATCGAACAGATCGACGGCATTTTGCAGGTTCAACCAATAGTGCGGCTCGGTCCCCAGCACCAGGGCGAAGCGCACCGCCGTTTCCGGCGTCACCGAGGCGTGGCCATGGATGATATTGCTGACATGCTTGCGGGTCAGACCGGCGGCCTGGGCGAAACGGGTGACACTGATGCCGCGCGGCTCCAGATAATAGGTCGCCAGCAGATAACCGGGCTCGCGCGGGCGGCGATTGCGGACAAGGGGAATCTGGTCGGTCATGACATTGTCCACCTAATGGTAGTCCTCGAAATCCACATCCACCACGCCACCATCGTCGAAACGGAAGGTCAGCACCCAATTGCCGTTCACATGCATGGAATATTGCCCCTGACGGTCGCCGATCAAGCCATGGAAGTCGGCCACCCTGACCAAATCCTTCGGCCCAGTGGCTGCGTCCAACATATCCAGCAGGTCGATGATCTTGTTGTGAAAACGGACGTCGATACGCTTGCTGCGGCCTGTTTCAAAGAGCTCTCTAAGACCCTTATGGCGGATACGAATTATCATTCTCGGAATCTCCAGAACCGTCTCCGGCTATTTGAAGTTCCTCCCAGGGCGGCTGTCTGTGCAACCTTATTGGTTACGTAACCTATATGGTTACGACACGGCAGTCAATGAAAAACCCCGGTCGTTTCCGACCGGGGTTTCCACATCACCACTCAAACGGCAGATCAATGCATGCCGCTGCCCTTGCTGTCGCCCAGGGCGGCTTGCGCCGCGGCCAGACGGGCGATAGGCACGCGGTAGGGCGAGCACGACACGTAATCCAGGCCGACCGATTGGCAGAAGGCGATGGAGCTGGGGTCGCCGCCATGTTCGCCGCAAATGCCCAGCTTCAGGCCGGGACGGGCGGCGCGACCGCGTTCAGAGGCGATCTTGACCAACTCGCCCACGCCTTGCTGATCGAGCTGGGCGAAGGGGTCGTGCTCATAGATGCCCTTGGCCCGGTAGACTTCCAGGAACGGGCCGGAATCGTCGCGGCTCATGCCGAAGGTGGTTTGGGTCAGATCGTTGGTGCCGAACGAGAAGAACTCGGCGCTTTCAGCGATCTGGCCGGCCAGCAGGGCGGCACGGGGCAGCTCGATCATGGTGCCGACCATGTATTTGAGCTGATAGCTGGCCTCGGCGAAGACCTCGCCCGCCACCTTGTCGATGGCCGCCTTCATCAGGTCCAGTTCCTTCTTGGCGCCGACCAGCGGGATCATGATTTCCGGGGTCACCGTGCGCCCGGTCTCGCGCGACACCTGCACCGCCGCCTCGAAAATGGCACGGGCCTGCATCTCGTAGATTTCCGGGTAGGTGATGCCCAGGCGGCAGCCGCGATGGCCGAGCATGGGGTTGCTTTCATGCAAACTGGCATTGCGGGCGGCGACGACGCTGGCCTCGACCCCGGCGGCCTGGGCCACCTCGGCGATTTCGGCATCGGTGTGGGGCAGGAATTCATGCAGCGGCGGGTCGAGCAGGCGGATGGTCACCGGCAGGCCCTGCATGATGTTGAACAGATCGACGAAATCCTGGCGCTGGAACGGCAGCAGCTTGGCCAGGGCAGCGCGCCGGCCCTTTTCCGTCTCGGCCAGGATCATCTCGCGCACCACCAAGATGCGTTCGGGGTCGAAGAACATGTGCTCGGTCCGGCACAGGCCGATGCCTTCGGCGCCGAACTTGCGGGCGGTGGCCGCGTCCACCGGGGTTTCGGCATTGGCGCGCACCTTCAGGGTCCGGATGGTGTCGACCCATTCCATCAAGGTGGCGAAATCGCCGGTCAGTTCCGGCTGAATGGTCGGGACGGCGCCGGCGAACACCTCGCCGGTACCGCCGTCGATGGTGATGATCTCGCCTTCGCGCACCACGCGGCCTGCCACCTTCAGGGTCTTGGCGGCGTAATCGACGCGGATTTCACCGCAACCGGCGACGCAGGGCGTACCCATGCCGCGAGCCACCACCGCCGCGTGGCTGGTCATGCCGCCGCGGGTGGTCAGGATGCCTTCCGACACGTGCATGCCGCCGATGTCTTCCGGGCTGGTCTCGATGCGGACCAGGATGACCTGCTCTTTCTTGTCCTTGACCCAGATTTCGGCGTCTTCGGCCGAGAACACCACCTTGCCCGAGGCGGCGCCGGGGCTGGCCGGCAGGCCACGGGCCAGCAGGTCGCGGGCGGCCTTGGGGTCGAGGGTCGGGTGCAGCAACTGGTCCAAGGCCGCCGGGTCGATACGACCGATGGCTTCCTTGCGGGTGATCAGGCCTTCACGCGCCATATCGACGGCGATCTTCAAGGCGGCATTGGTGGTCCGCTTGCCGGTGCGGGTTTGCAGCATCCACAGGCGCTTTTGCTGCACCGTGAATTCCATGTCCTGCATGTCTTTGTAATGGGCTTCCAGCTTATGACGGATGGCGTTCAGCTCGCGGAACACCTCGGGCATCACCTCTTCCATGCTGGGCAGGTCCGAGTGCTGCAACTCGCGGCCATGCTTGGTCAGCTGCTGCGGGGTGCGGATGCCGGCGACCACGTCCTCGCCCTGGGCGTTGACCAGGAACTCGCCATAGAAATCGTTGTCGCCGTTGCTGGGATCACGGGTGAAACAGACGCCGGTACAGCAATCGTCGCCCATGTTGCCGAACACCATGGCCTGAACGTTGACGGCGGTGCCCCAGATTTCCGGGATGTCGTGCAGACGGCGATAGGTGATGGCGCGCTGGTTCATCCACGAGCCGAACACGGCGCCGACGGCGCCCCACAACTGGTCGTGGACGTCCTGCGGGAAGGGCGTGCCCAATTCGGCCAGTACCTTGTCCTTGTACTTGCCCACCACCTTCTTCCAGTCGTCGGCGGTCAGTTCGGTGTCCAAGGTGATATCGCGATCGCTCTTGGCCTCTTCCAGGATGTCCTCGAAGTGATGGTGCTCGACCCCCAGCACCACGTCGGAATACATCTGGATGAAGCGGCGATAGGAATCGTAGGCGAAACGGGCATCGCCCGAGCGCTTGGCCAGACCCTCGACCGACACGTCGTTGAGACCCAGGTTCAAGATGGTGTCCATCATGCCGGGCATGGAGGCCCGCGCGCCCGAGCGCACCGACACCAACAGCGGGTTGGCGGCATCGCCGAACTTGGCGTCCATGATTTCTTCCACCCGGACCAGGGCTTCGGTCACCTGTTCGGTCAGTTCCGCCGGATAGGCATTGCCGTTGGCGTAGTAATAGGTGCACACCTCGGTCGGGATGGTGAAGCCGGGCGGTACCGGAATGCCCAGATTGGCCATTTCCGCCAGATTGGCGCCTTTGCCCCCCAGCAGGTTCTTCATGTCGGCGCGCCCCTCGGCACGGCCACCACCGAAGCTGTAGACCCATTTGCTCATGGCATTGTCCTTTTCAACGCTTCCGGCCCCCAGGGGGCGATCGCTCGCTTGCGGCAGGGGTATGCCCCCGCCCTTGACCGATTGTTAGCCTTCGACCTTGGAGAAATCGGCGACCTCGCCCATGGCGGCCCCGATTTCTGCCAACAATTTCAGGCGGTTCACACGCAACTCAGCCTGGTCGGCATTGACCGTCACCTTGTCGAAGAAGGCATCCACCGGTCGGCGCAACTGGGCCAGGGCGGCCATGGCATCGGCGAAATCCTCCGCCTTCAACGCATGGGCCAGGGCATCGCGCGCCGGCGCCAAGGCCTGCCCCAGGGCCTGTTCCTCGGGCTCTTTCAAGCGCGAGACGTCGGCGGGGCCGGCAAAGCTGGTGCCGTCCTTCTTTTCCTCAATCTTAACAATATTCGCCGCCCGGCGATATGCGATCAGAAGATTAGAGCCGTCATCCGAAGAGAGGAAGTCGGCCAAGGCATCGACGCGGGCCAGCAGGCGGACCAGATCATCCTCGTCGCCCAGGGCGAAGATGGCGTTGACCAGATCGTGGCGCACGCCCTTTTCCTTCAGATGCACCTTCATGCGGTCGGCGAAAAAGTCCAGCAAATCATTGGCGACCATCCTGGGGTCCGCCGACAACACACCCGGCTTGTAAAGCGAATGGGCGAACTGGAGCACGGCGAACAACGGCAGGCGCAGATTGTTTTCCACCACCAGCCGGATGACGCCCAAGGCGGCCCGGCGCAGCGCGAACGGGTCCTTGGAACCGGTCGGCTTTTCGTCGATGGCGAAGAAACCGACCAGGGAATCGATCTTGTCGGCCAAGGCGGCGCAGATGGTGAGCGGCGCGGTGGGGACCGAATCCGACGGCCCTTGCGGGGCGTAATGGCCGGCGATGGCATCGGCCACCGCCGGAGTCTCGCCGTCGTTCAGGGCGTAATAGCGGCCCATGATCCCCTGCAATTCGGGGAACTCGCCGACCATTTCGGTGGACAGATCGGCCTTGGCCAAGCGGGCGGCGCGCTCGGCCTCGTCGGCATGGGCGGCCTCGACGAAGGCGGTCAGGTGGCGGGCCAGGATGGCCATGCGCTCGACCTTGTCGGCCATGGTGCCGAGCTTGGCATAGAACAGACGCTCGGCCAGCTTGGGCAGGCGCGAGTCCAGCCGCTGCTTGCGGTCGGTGTCCCAGAAGAAGGCGGCATCGGACAATCGCGCCCGCAAGACCCGCTGGTTGCCGGCGGTGATGGCGGCGCCGTTGTCGGTGGTTTCCATGTTGGACACCACCAGGAAGCGGGGCGCCAGCGAACCATCGGCCTTCAACAGCGAAAAATACTTCTGGTGCGAACGCATGGAGGTGATCAGCACCTCTTGCGGCACCGCCATGAACTTGTCGTCGATGACGCCGATCATGACATTGGGATATTCCACCAGCCCGGTGACCTCGGCCAGCAGCCCGTCATCGGCGCGCAAGGCGAAGCCGGCGGCGGCGGCGGCTTCCTCGGCCTGACGCAGGATGGCATGGCGACGTTCCACCGGGTCGAGAACCACCTTGGCGGCAGCCAGCTTGGTGGAATAATCGGCGAAATCGGTAACGGTGAAGTCGGCGGGGGCGAGGAAGCGATGGCCGCGCGACACGTTGCCGGCGGTGATGGGGCCGAAGCTCACCGGCACCACGGCACCCGCGAACAGGCACAAGATGGATTGCAGCGGGCGCACCCAGCGCACCGTCTCGGCCCCCCAACGCTGCGACTTGGGCCAGGGGAAATCGGCCATGGCGGCCTCGATGACCTCCTTGGCGGCGTCCACCGTCGGGCGGCCCTTTTTGTTGATGATGGCGAAATAGAATTCGCCCTTGCCGGTATCGCGCTTTTCCAACTGCTCCAGCGCCATGCCGGTGGACGACAGGAAGCCGGCCATGGCCTGTTCGGGGGCGCCGACGCGAGGGCCACGCTTTTCTTCCGACACGTCGGGGCCGGCTGTGGGCAAGCCTTCGATCACCAGCACCAGACGGCGCGGCGTGACATAAGAGCGGGCGCCATCGAAGGTCAGGCCATTCTTGCCCAGGCCTTCGCTGACCATGCGCAGCAAATCCTCGGCGGCGCGGGCCTGCATGCGGGCGGGAATCTCTTCCGAGAAGATTTCAAGCAGCAACTCGGCCATGGATCACGCCCCCTTTTTGGCACTGCTGGCCAGCCAGCCTTCGCAGCACGCCTTGGCCAGGGCGCGCACGCGCCCGATATAGCTTTGCCGTTCGGTCACCGAAATGACGCCGCGCGCATCAAGCAGATTGAAACGGTGCGACGCCTTGATGCACTGGTCATAAGCCGGCAAGGCCAGACCGGCTGCCAGCAGGTTCTGACATTCCTTTTCGGCGTCGACGAAATGCCGGTACAGCATCTCGGTGTCGGCATGCTCGAAATTATGGGCGGAATATTCCTGCTCGGCTTGCAGGAAGACGTCACCATACTTGACGCCCTCGCCGTTGAAATCCAGGTCATAGACGTTTTCCACGCCCTGGATATACATGGCCAGACGTTCCAGGCCATAGGTCAGCTCGACCGCGACGGGGTCGCATTCGATGCCGCCGACCTGCTGGAAATAGGTGAACTGGGTCACCTCCATGCCGTCGCACCACACTTCCCAGCCCAGGCCCCAGGCGCCCAGGGTCGGGCTTTCCCAATCGTCCTCGACGAAGCGGATGTCGTGGGCCATGGGATCGACGCCCAGGCGGCGCAGGCTTTCCAGATACAATTCCTGCGAATTGGCCGGGCTCGGCTTCAGCAGCACCTGGAACTGGTAATAATGTTGCAGGCGGTTGGGATTTTCGCCATAGCGGCCATCCTTGGGCCGGCGCGACGGCTGCACATAGGCGCATTTCCACGGGTCCGGCCCCAGGGCGCGCAAGGTGGTGGCCGGGTGGAAGGTGCCCGCCCCCACTTCCATGTCATAGGGTTGCAGGATGACACAGCCCTGTTCCGCCCAGAAATTCTGCAAGGTCAGGATCAATTGCTGGAAGCTGGGCTTCTTGGCGCCGGTATGGCCCATGGATTTCCGCCGTCTTTTGAGTGTGTGAAAGAGATCGGATGGCAAACCTAACCAGCGCGTCAGCCCCGGTCAAGGCTCGGCCTTGCCAGAAACCGGGGCATGGGCCAAGCTGACGCCGTCACCACCGCCGGAACCGACCATGGACCCTATGTATGATTGGGCGCGCGACCTGTTTCCGCTGTGCCGCTCCCTGACCGGTGACGGCGTGCGCCGGACGCTGTCCTATCTGGCCGATCTGCTGCCCGGCTTGGAGATTCACGAGGTTCCCAGCGGCACCCAGGCCTTCGACTGGACCGTGCCCGACGAGTGGAACATCACCGACGCCTATATCCTTGGTCCCGACGGCACCAAGGTGGTCGACTTCGCCGACAGCACTCTGCACGTGGTCGGCTATTCCGAGCCGGTGGACATGGTTCTTGGCCTCGACGAATTACAGGACCACCTTTATTCCCTGCCCGAGACCCCCGACTGGATCCCCTATGTCACCTCGTATTATCGCCGCCATTGGGGCTTCTGCCTGAGCGAGAACCGGCGTCGGCAGTTGCAACCGGGCGAGTATCGGGTGGTGATCCGCTCGACCCTGGCCCCCGGCGCGCTCAGCTATGGTGAACTGATCCTACCCGGCGAGACGGCGGACGAGATTTTGCTGTCCACCTATGTCTGTCACCCGTCCATGGCCAACAACGAATTGTCGGGCCCGGTAGTGACCACGGCGCTGGCCCGCTGGCTGATGACCCAGCCCAAGCGCCGCTTCACCTATCGCATCGTCTTCGTCCCCGAAACCTTGGGCGCCATCGTCTATCTGTCGCGCCACCTCGAGGCCATGAAGGCCAAGACCCGCGCCGGCTTCGTCCTGACCTGCCTGGGCGACGACCGCGCCTATTCCTTCCTGCCGTCGCGCCTGGGCGGCACCTTGGCCGACCGCGCCGCCTTGCACGTGCTGGCGCGCCACGCTCCTGACTTCACGGCCTACAGCTTCCTCACCCGCGGCAGCGACGAACGCCAGTATTGCAGCCCCGGAATTGATCTGCCGGTGGTGTCGGTGATGCGGTCGAAATACGCCACCTACCCGGAATACCATACCTCGGCCGACGATCTGGACCTGATCAGCCAAGCCGGGCTGGAAGGCGGCTTCACCCTGCTGCAACGCTGCCTACAGGTGCTGGAGGCCAACCGGGTGTGGCGAGGCATCACCTTGTGCGAGCCGCAATTGGGCAAGCGCGGGCTCTATCCGACCGTCAGCACCGCGCAGAGCTATTTGCAGGCGCAGACCATGGTGGACGTGCTGGCCTATGCCGATGGCCAGCGCGACCTGATCGGACTGGCCGAAATCATCGGCGCCGATGCGCTGGACTGCGCCGCCATCCTGGACCGTCTCGCCGCCGCCGGACTGGTGGAGGAAATTACCACTTAACCACCTTTTCCCACTGGCCCGAGCGGTGCGAACGCGCCACCGCCTCGAACAGGGCCAGCCCGTTCTCGGCATCGTCGATACCGAACACATAAGGGTTGCGCGGCGCCTCGGGGCCAGCGCGCAGATCGTCGACGATGTCGTAATAATAATTGGCGAAGGCCTCGATATAACCGGCGGGATGACCCGGCTTCATGCGGTTATAACGGAACAGGTTGGACACCAGCCCGTTGGCGGCGCGATCGATGATCATGCGCTCGCCGGTCTTGAAGGCGACGTGGATGGTTTCCGGCTCCATCTGGTACCACTCGGCGCTGCCCTTGTCGCCATAGACGCGGATGCGCAGGCCGTTCTTGTGGCCGATGGCGGCCTTGGAGAACCAGAAATGCGCCGCCATGCCGCTGGGATAACGGCCCAGCGCCTGCACCGAGCTGACCACCGGATAGCCGTCGGTATAGGCGAACTGCCCCATCACCTCGCCGGCTTCCTCGCCGGTGAGGAAGCTGATCATCGAGTGCATATGGATGCCCAGATCCAGGCAGATCATCGGCACCACGCCATCGGTCAACCGCCACGACTGGATACCCTTGTTGAGGCCAGCGATATCCGGCGGACGGGCGAAGGCGTCTTGCGGCATCTCCACCATGATCTGATGGATGCGACCGAAATCACCACGCTCCATCCGCGCCTTCAACTCGCGCAGCATGACGTTGCCGGTGTAGTTGAAGGTCACCGCCAGATAATGGCGGGCCGGATCGTAATGCTGGCGGATATGGGCGATACCGGCGAGATCGAGGGCCAGCGGCTTTTCACAGATCACCGGGATGCCGGCATCCAGCAGATCGCACACCTGGGTGACGTGGTCGGGCGACGGTGTCAGCACGCAGACGGCGCCGACGCGGCCGGCCTCGGCATTGATCAGTTGGCGGTAATCGGCATAGGTGCGTTCGGGCGGCACGTGCCATAGGGCGGCGGTGCGGGCGTTGGTTTCCTCATTGCGGGAAAACACCCCGGCCACCAGCTTCATCCGCCCATCCATGCTGGTGGCGGAGAAATGGGTCATGCCCACCGCCGACGACAGACCGCCGCCGATGAAGGCCACCTCCACTACGTCGTTGCCTGCCATGATCCTCGCCTTCCCATTCTGGTGCGGCCTGCCCGATTCTGGGCCAGTCAAGCCTTGCTCTTACTGTACCCGCCAAGACTGAACCTAATCTTAAGCGAACGAGCCGGCGTTGCGGGTGAACGAAGCGCTGTCCACCACCGGACCGTCCCCGACGATGTCCTCGAAGCGGCGCAGGGCCTGGGTGCTGTCGGCCTCGCCTTGGAATGCCTGCATGAAGCGGGTGAAGATGCGGTCCTTCTTCGACTGGACCGGCAGCTCCATGCCGGCGAAATCGCCATGGCCGACGATGTTGTCGAGAATATAGGAATAATATTGCAGCCGCCGCTCGGCATCGGTGGGAAAGTAGACCAAGGCCTTCTCGATCAGCGACACCACCGCCCCGACCAGACCACGGCGATAGCGCGGCAGCAAGCTGGCGACCAGATCGGCGGGGGCCTGAGCGCGGGTGAAGGCCCAGACGTCGCGCAGCGCGGACAACAGCCCGTCGATCTGCTCGTGCCCGAGCGAATTGATGATGGAATCGGGGCGATAGCGCTTGAAATACAGATCCTCGGCCAGGACGAATATGCGGGCGGCGTGCCAATGCACGCGATAGATCACCGGAATATCCTCGTGCAGGCCGGGGGGGAAGGTGATGGCGTGATCGGTGAACAAACTGCGGCGCACCAGCGAGAAGATCACCGAGCCATCCAACTCGCCGGCCAGGAAGTTGGCGACCCGCTGGTCGCGGTCAGCGACCAGGAAATCCATGTCCTTGCGCCGGGCATAGGCGGCATCATCCGCCCCTTGCACCAGGACGTAGGAATAGAACACCGCATCCGCATCCTGGGCGCGGGCGTGGGTGAGCACGGTTTCCAGCGCGTGCGGCACCAGATAATCATCGGCATCGAGAAAGAACAGATACTCGCCTTGCGCCCGCTCCAGCCCGCTGTTGCGGGCCGGACCGGGGCCGCCATTGGCGGCGCGCCCCAGGGCGGTGACATTGCCGTGGGCGGCGGCATGGGCTTGCAGCACCGCCAAGGTGTCGTCGGGCGAGCCATCATCGACACAAATGACCTCGAACCGGTCGGCAGCCAGACTCTGCGCCGCCAGGCTTTGCAGGCCCTTGCCCACATAGCCGGCGGCCTTGTAGACGGGAACGATGACGCTGATGTCGGGACGGCTCATGACGAATCCTCAAAAGTCGATCGTGAAAAAGTCCGCTAGCTTTGCCTCTCTTTGATCCGTCACCCCCGCGCAGGCGGGGGTCCATGCTGGGGCAATGTCACGATCCAGTCGCAAGATATGCTGTGCTGAGGCATGGATTCCCGCCTACGCGGGAATGACGAAAGAAAAACAGGCATTCTTCCGCACCCGGGTAACCTAAAAAATCATGCTGTCGACGATGCGCTGGTCGGCCACGCCCATGGCGTGCAGGGCGCGGCGGATGTCCTGATAGGCGTAGGACGAGCCGATCACCACCGGGTGATCCACCGCCAGCACGGCATCGGGGGCTTTGATCGGGGCATTGTGGAACGTCCCACCTTGCTTGGCCGGATCGGAATCGACGAAGAAGGCGATGGGGCTTTCCTCGAAGAACAGGCTTTCGCGGATCAGCCCGTCGGCATATTCGCCGCTGCCCCACACCACCACCGGCTGACCGCGGAAGCGGTCGTTATTGGCGAGAATGGAGAGATCGGCCAAAGCCGCCGGGTCGCTGGCACGAATAAGGCGGATGGCATGGTTGATGCGCGGGCGCAAATGGTCGTCGAAATGGCACGACGCGGTGCCACCCTGCAACAACCCCTCGTACAAGCGTACGGCGCTTTTCACCTGCTCGGCCCCGATCTCGGCCGATTTATAATCGGCGCTGATCTGGAAGGCGCAGTGCGACAGGCCGTGTTCCTGAATCCGGGCAAGGAATTCCTCGACCTCGGCCACCGTCGAATTGCCGTCGGTGAAGATGTATTTGAGCGCGATATTGGCGGTGCCGGCGAATTCCACATAACGGCGCAGATTGCCCAACACCTTGTACAGCTGATTGACGCCGCGCACCTGACGGAAGGTTTCCACCGTGCCGGCGTCGATGCTGGTGGTGAGGATGGCGCGACCGTCCTTCAGATGATCGGCCAGTTCCTGGCTATAGAGGATGGCATTGGAGAACACCCGATTGTAAAGCGGCTTCAGCCGCCGCGACACGGTGGCGAAAATCTTCTCGAACCCGTCCAGCATCAGCGGCTCGCCGCCGCCCCAGGCCAGCACCACCTCATCGCCGATGGAACCGGCCTCGGCATAGCGGTCGAACAGGGCCATGACGTCGTATTTGGGCAGGACGTTGCCGTAATAGATGTCGCTGCAATAGGAACAGCGCATGTTGCAGCGGGAATGGGCCTCGACCGAGATCAGGTCCAGGCTCAGGCGGTCCAGTTCCGGCCATTCGGCCTCGGACAGATAGGGGCAGCCACTGCATTGGGTCGTCTCGCCGGCATTGATGGCCCGCCACAATTCGCGCTTGGCCGCCAGCACCTTGTCGGGACCGACATCGTCGTCGCTATCGACGCTGAACACCACCGCGTCGCCGCGCATCTCGCCATCCACGTGGAAACGCTTGCAGCAATGACGGAACTGGTCCGGCCCCAGATAGAGGGCGTGGTGGATGTAGCGGCAGCTCAATGTCTTGGTCATGGCGTTCACCCATGTTCATCCCGGCGCTTCTGCCGGTGGCCCCAGTTTAGATGTTTACTTCCGTCGAAACCGTTAACTCAATCCCAGCAAGCCGCGCAGCCGTGCCGACAGATCCTTGCCCTTGAACCGTTCCTGTAAATCGGGCTTGACCGTCTTGCCCAGCGCGTTCTTGGGCAAGGCCGCCACTACCTCGAAATCCAGCGGCTGCTGGTAATCGGCCAGCTTGTCCACACAGGCCCGGCGCAGCGGCCTGAGATCGAAACCCGCTGTCTCCTTCGGCACCACCACCGCCAGCACCGCCTCGCCCAGATAGCTGTCGGGCAAGCCGATGGCGGCGCAATCGGCCAGCAAACCGGTCCCCATCAGCACCCGTTCGATATCGATAGGATATATGTTGATGCCGCCGCTGATCACCAAGTCCTTCTTGCGCCCCGAAAAATACAAAAACCCGTCGGCATCGACCCAGCCCAGGTCGCCGGTGCGGAAATAGCCGTCGCACCAGGCGGCAATGGTGGCGTCGGGACGGTTGTAATAGCCGAGAAAGGCGGTGGGGGTGCGGCAAGCGATCTCGCCGATCTCCCCCACAGGCAGCACCGCGCCGTCATCGCCCAGGATGCGCAGATCGATGCCGGGCAGCGGCAGGCCGACGCTGGCCATCTTGGCGGCGGGATGGTCGGGCGACAGGTTGGAGATCACGCCGACTTCCGACGCCCCGTAGATTTCGTGGAACTGGCAGGCCAGCAAGGCGGCGAGGCGGCGTTTCAGCTCTTCGGCGATCTGCGCCGACGACGACACCAGCACGCGCAGGCTGGCCAGACGCGCCGGCTCGGCCAGGAAATGCGGCAACAAGGCGCTCAGTTGCGACGACACCGGGATGGTGAAGCTGACCCGCCAGCGTTCCACCGCCGCCATCCAGCCCGCCGGGGTGAAGGGCTCCAGCACCACCGCGCTCATGCCGAACATCAACGGCATCAGCACCAGACGTTGGGCCAGGGAATGGTAAAGCGGAGTGGCGGCCAGCACCACGTCGTTGGCCGTCAGGCCATAGCAATCGACGGCGCTTTGGGCGCGGGCGATCTTGGTGGCCTGCGAGAAGATGATCGGCTTGGGCGCCCCGGTCGAGCCCGAGGTCATGGTCAGGATATAGGGCAGGTCGTCCCCGTCGTCGCCTTGCCCCAAGGCATGATCATCGGGTGCCCGGGCCAACAAGTCGTCATAAAGACAGCTTCCGGGCGCGGCACCGTCGACGCTGACGCACTTGCCCGCCGCGACCAGCCCGGCGAACGGCGCCAGAAGCGGCCCGTGGCCGACGACGAATTGACATTCGGTGGCGGTGAAGGCGGTGACCAGCGCCTCGCCGCGTAGACCGGCACTGACCGGGACGATCACCGCGCCGCGCTCGGCGGCGGCCAGCATCAGGGCGGCGAAGGCCCGGCAATTCTTCAGCAGCACCAGCACGCGGCTGCCGCGACCGACACCCAGGCCGGCCAGGCCGGCGGCGAGACGGCGCACCTCCTCGGCCAAATCGGCATAGCTCACCGGCTGGTCGGAAAACACCAGGGCGGTCTTGTCGGGCGTCGCCCGGACATGGGCGAGGAAACGCTGAATGATGGTGGGCATAAGCGCTCCTGCTCAGGCGTGGCGCAACAGCGGCAGCAAAAACGCCGCCGCCTGGAGAGAGACGGCTTTGTCGACCGGAGTATCGACGCGGGTGCCCCAGCCGGGGAAGGGGGACGGGGCACGGACATCGTTCTCAGCCCGACCGAACACCGGATTGACGAAGGGCAGATCGGCCAGACGCGCCTTGGCCACCGGGTTATGGCCGGGGGCGAGCGGATCGAACCACGGCGAGGCGGCCTCCACCGCCGCCCCCGCCTGTGCCGCCGCCACCGCCAGAGGATGAGCCGGAGCCAGATTGTGCAGAAAATAGCCGCCCGCCCCCGACAGATTGCGCAGATGCATTGCTGCGCGGATGGGCAGATGGGCATGGTCGGCCAGCCAGGCGGCAAACCCCACCGGGCCGGGCAGGACCAAAAAGCGTAATTCCGGCCCGTCCCAGCCGCCCTCGCGGGCTTGGCGGATCATCGCCAGCAGGGTTTCCACCCCCGACAGCATCTCGGCCCCGCCCCATTGACCGGCCAGGGTGGCGGCGACGACCACCACACCATCTTTCCCGCCCGGCACGACGCTTTCGCCCACCGCCATGGCGCCCATGCTCGAACGGGCATCGATTCGCACGTGATAGCGTTGCCCCGTCAGTCCGGCCCGCTTCGCCGCCGACAGGGTCAAGGTCCAGTCGCGGTTATTGAAATCCTCGCGCCAGGGCGGGTCGTCGGCGACCCGGAGATGGCGGTTCAGCCGGTCGATCTCCACCTCTTCGTCCACCGCCAGCGACGACAGGCCCACGGCCACATCCTCGACCTCACGCCCGCTGTCCACACAGCGCAGGCTGACACCGGCGCAATGCCACTTCTCCGGCACCACCCAGTCGAAGGCGTTGTGGCCGGTGCGGTAATGGCTGAGCTTCATGCCGTGGTCACGCGCCAACAGCGCCATCGCCGCATCCATCTGCGGGCTGACGCTGGCCCGCGGCAACGGCCACAGGTCGGCGATGCTGTCGATCGTGATGGCCGGATGCCCGGCACGCGCTTCTTCCTCGGCCAACACGTCGCAGGTCGGGCCTTGGGCCAACAGCCACGGATCGGCGGCCAGGGCGTCGAGGGCGAAGCGGAAATAATCGGCGTAATCGGCGACATAGACCCGGGCGCGCCCCACCGGGGCATGGCGCCAGATACCGGCTTCCTCGGCCATGCGGCCCAGGCGGTGGGCATTGGCGAAGGCGCAATCCAGGCGCACCGGCACCGCGTACATCCACCACACAGCGTGCTCGCCCTGATCGTCGCGGATAAGACCGTGGAATAGCTTGTCATAGCGGAACGGCACCCGCGCCAGCCAATCGGCATGATGGATGAAGGCGGTCCAGTTCGAGCCCAGGCCGATGCTGACGCATTTCATCGCAGGCCAGCGGGCCATGCGGGCGAACAGGCAATCCTCGCCATAGGAGGTGGGCGGCAGAGCGGCGAACAGCGGCGCGCAGGACGGCCCCAGCCCGACCACCGAAATCATCGGATCGCACGAGCGCAGCGCACCGGGCTGACGGCGCAGATATTCGGGAAACGGCCCCACTTCCCCCGGGGTGGCGCCCGGATCGAACAAGGCCGGCTCGCTCGCCCGGCTGCGACTGATGGTGTAGGAATAGGCCGGGGCCAGGATAGAACCGCTCGCGCCCACCACCTCTTGCAGGGCGGACAGGGCCAAGGCGCACAAACCATCCATGCTGGTGATCCCGGGGGCGGCACCCAGCATACCCAGGCTGGTGGAAACGAAGGCGCAATCGCCCGCCTTCAGGCCGGCGGCACGCAAGGCCGCGACCAGATCGTCGCGGTCGTAGCCGTTCATCCCAATTTGCCGGCGATCAGCCCGGCCAAACCGCCGATCCAACGAAACTCATCGGATTGGGTATCTTCGGCGGTCAGGGTGATGCCGTATTCCGCCTCGATCTCCATGATGAAATGAAGCAGAGCGAACGAATCCACATGGCCTCCGTCAAGATAGCGGTAGCGCTCCTGCTCGACGGCATCGGCACCGGGCACCGGGCCACGCTTCTTTTCCAGCGCGGCGATGAGAAATTGTACGATGGACGCCTTGTCCGACACTCCGCCCCTCCCCGCTCTAATAGGTGGTGCCGGGCACCACCGAGCGGCCATCGGCCCACCACGGCTCTTCCCCGGTTTCCAGCATGGCCTTGATTTCGCCGAAGGTGTCTTCACCCTCTTGCAGCATTTCCAGGTGCAGCTCCCGATAAAGAGTGAGGAACCGCTTGAAAGCCGGTGCCCGCGCGCTCTCTTCGCCGATCCGGTTGAGGAAAAAGCAGGCGGCCTTGGTGAAGCCGACGATCGGACCTTGGAAGAACGGATAGACGTTCTTGTAGAAGCCCAGATAGCCCTCGCGGTCGAAATCGGTGATGCGGGCGATGAAGGTGCGGAAATCCACCCCCTCGGCTTCGCATTGATCGATGAGGTCGACCAGATCCTGACGCAAGCGCTGAACCTGAGTGACGAAACGGTCGATGTCCTGGTTGGCCAGGAAATCACGCGCCTTGAAGAACTCGGACGCGTCACGGATGCGCTTGAAAATCTCGGCCTTGTCCACCGGCGCACCGGTAAAATCAAGGGATTCCGGCAGCTTCGGCGTCGATCCCTTGATGAAGGCGCCATCCGAGCAGTTGAACAGCTTCAACTGGAAGCGATCGATTTTCTGTTCGATCATCTCCCGCGTCCAGGTGAAAATCAGATTGGAATGGATGGTACCGCCGAAATTGCCCGGACAGGAGAACTGTCCGTCGTAGCTTTCGACCACGAACTCATCGAGCGTGTAATAGATGGTGTTCTTGGAATGATGGTTCTTGGCATCCCGCCAGCCGCAATCACAGCCGAACAGATACATGGTCTCGAAGCCCAGCCGGGCGGCAACAGCGATACTGGTATTGGAGATGGACGGCCCCACCCCGTTCATCACCTGGATGCCCTCGCCGAAGCACGAGGTCGAGGTCACCGTGTCGCGGTAGAAGAAATAATTCTCGTCGAACAGTTCCGGCACCATGGGGTTGACCGACACCGACCCCAGCATCTTGATCCCGGTCAGCCGCCCGTCGGGAAACAGGTCCGGGCGCTTCTCCATGATATGCTTGCACAGCTTGTAGGTGTGCGGCGTGTTCTCGAGCTCGATGTGATAATCGGGGATGATGTCGTTGGCGATCAGCGCCTGCAATGTCGTCCCCGACGAGAAGATGACGGCGTGATCCTTCCACTGCCGGATATACTCGATGCTCTCGTCCAACGACGGACCGGCGGCGACGATGAAGGCGGGTACGTCGTACCGGCGGCGGAAGGTGCCGCGCAGCAGATAGTGGTCGTATTTGTACAAGTTGGCGGCGCCATTGCGCACCATCTTGCGCTCGTCCTCGTAATAGCCGCGCCCGACCATCTTGATCGGGATATCGTCGAGCAGGCGCTGATAGGCCTGATCCAGCGGCCAGAACGGGTAATGACGGTACAGATAGGCGCCATCGATAAAGATTTCGCCGACCCGGTCGATCACGGCGGAAATGCCGGCACTCAACGCCGTCGGCTCGGGCGACACCACCAGATGCAACTGGCAGCCCCGCTCGCTCAGGGTCTGGTGCAGGGCCGCCCAGTCAATGGTCCGCAACGATAGGAAAAAGAACTCGTCCACCGCTTCGCACACGATCATGTGATCAAGGTCGAAACGCTCGGCCAAAAGCGGCAGGTGATAGCCCAAGCCGATGCCGAAAATGAACATATAGCAGGTCTCGGGCGGCGGCAGACGGGTCAGTCCATCGACGCCAAGCTCAGCCAATCCCTTGACCATACCATCATAGAACCGACGCGAGACCATGCTGTCGCCGGTCACGCCCTCGACCGAGCTGTAGCCGGTCCGAGAGGGCGCCACCTCGAAGAAATCCACCTGTTCCTTGGCCAGACGGCGTCCATCGTCCTTGTAGAGCCGGCCGTCGCCAAGGTCGATGTCGAGGATGGCGCCATCCTCGATCACCGGCACCGCCAAAAGGCGGCCCAAGGCGGCCAAGCGCGCGTGAGCGACCGGATATTCCCGCTCGATGAAACGCAGGTTCGTCTCGAACAGCGTCTGGTTGACCATGGCTTCAGTTGACCCGGGCGGCAAGGTGATCAAGCAAGGCGCGGCTGAACGCCTCGGCGAAACGAGCGGCGTTGAACGCCACGCCGTTCGCCGCCTGCATCGCCGCCTGAGTGCGGAAAGCGGTCAATTTCTCCACATTGCCGGCCCAGGTTTCGGCCAAGCCGACATAGGCTTGCAGGTCGGCGGCCACCAAATCGCCAGCCCAATCGACATCGGCGAAGGCGGCGGCCAGATCGGCGGCGGCGGCGCTGCCGCCGGCAAGAACGATGACCGGCACGCCGGACCGGGCCAGACGCCCCAAGGTCATCACGTTCAGATGCGGTGTCGGCGCCAGCACCACATCCACCTGATGGGCGAACTGGACCAGATCGGCCTTGATGACGTCGATGCGGTGGGCGACGCCGAAATTGCCGAACAACTCGATGATGTGGTCGATGCTTTGCTGCTCGTCGAACTGGCCGCTGTCACGGATCGCCAGCACACTGCCGGGGACCATGGTCAACACCGCCGACCACAGCGCCGCCGTCTCGGCGGTGATCTCGGCCAACGACGCCTCGGCACCGAAGGTGACCCCCTGGCCCTGAAGACAGGGCAGTGGCCCGGCATCGAAGCCCTCGCCGATCAGCACACGACCGCCAGGAAGCACCAAGGCACCGGGCAAATCACTGGGGCCGCCAACCAGATGCATGTTGGCACCGGGCATGGAGCCATGGGACGGGGCATTTAGCCACGCCGCCTGGATGGGGGCCGAATTGCGCAGGAACAACCCGGCCCGTTCGGGCAGGGCCAAGCCATCCATGTCGAGCAGAACCGCCACGCCCTCACCCCGGATCAGGGCACCCAGGGTCAGCACGTCAAGTTCGGCGATGTTGCGCCAGCGGGCGAACATTCCGCGATACATGACATTGCGCGGCGCCGACAATTCACCGTTACCCAGACCGATGACGGTGAAACGGCTCTTGTCGAGGGCGCCGACGAAACGGCTGAGCATATCCGCCCGCTCCGGCGGATGCAGGGCCGAGCACAGGACACCGATGGTCACATGGTCGAGACTGCCCAATTGCGGCGCCGGGCGGGGCGATTTGACACAGTTGCGGTCCACCGCCTCGGCCCATCGCGCCGTATCGGCCACGGCATCGGACCGTCCGGCGGGGATGTGAACGAGATCGGCCACCATGGTCCCCCACAGCGGAATGGCACTGGCGGCCTGAGCGACGGCGGCGCGATGAGCGGCCAAGCCTTCGTCAAGGCGTCCCAACGACGTCAGGCAGGCGCCGATACGCGACAACAGGGTCGGCTTCGCGCCGCCCAGGGTAACCAGGCTGCGCAACATGCCCAACGCCTTGCCGGCTTGGCCATTCATGGCCAGGGCACGGGCATAATGGTCGATGGTCTCGACGCTGTTGGGCTCGATCATCAAATGTTGTTCAAAGTACCGGATGGCGCCGACCGTATCCATGGCATCCAGCGCCGCCAGACCGGCCCGCATCAGCGGACGGTGGCTGACGGTGCTCAAGGCGGTGGCGAAAGACGGCAGCGAAGGCCCGAACAAGGCGATCATCTGTCCGTCCGGAAGCGAGATGGTCGCTTCCTTGCCGTGATACAGCGCCTTGGGCAGCACGCCGGCCAAACAATAAAGAACAGCCAGCAATTCCTGGGTATCGGCGGGGGCTTGGCGCGTCTCCAGCAGCTCGGACATCAGTTGAATGGCGTTGCCGAGCATGTTGGAGCGATAGGCGACAGCGGCCAAAGCACAAACGGCGGATGGATGGTTTTCACCGCGCGCCATGGCCATTTCCGCCACTTCAAGCGCTTCTTGGTCCTGGTTTTGATCGAGAAGCGTCTTGATCTTGGCATAGAACGCGCTTTCGGACATCTGTCCGGTGACTTCTGTCATGCTGGGCCCCCAGATTTTCTAACGCTAAATGTCAAACCACGTCGTTGGTGCCGGTGACCGTGGTCGGGTTGGTTTCGCTTTCCCCAGTCGCGGCACCTTCCGTCGGCGAGGTGAACAGGCCCGCGGCGATCTGCCGGTTGATGTTGATCAGCACGTCCAGCTTTTCCGGCAACGGGTCGGCGATGATGTCGACCGAGCGCTTGTCGATGAAATTGCACAAGGACAGCATATCCATGCGCATCTGATCGGGCAGCGCCGATTCCTCACCCGATAATTCGGCCTGAAAGATCGTCCACAGCCGCCAATTCAGGCGGACGGCGACCAGAAGATCCTCGGTTGCCACGCCCTCTTTCTGCGCCAAAGACATGCGGCGAGCCGCTTCGGTCAGCGCCCAGGCCTCGGTCTGGCGCGGATTGCCCGGCTGAGGCACTGAATTGTACGGGGTTTGACCGTAATTGGGATAAGCCATGACACATCTTCTCCCGGAGGGGCGCGAAACACCCGTAATTGTCTGGTACAAACGATTAAATATCGGTGAAGAGGCTTCTCAGCCCCCCAGCCGAACCGAGCGATGCGGCCATCCCGCCGCCACGTCGCACCACTGGCCGCACCGAAACGCTTGGGTGAAGCCCGCCTTGAACGCGGCGATGGAGCGCAACTTGGAACTGAAGGACGGGTCTTCGTGCAGGTCACCCAGGCAGAATTGTCGAAAACCACGCTGTTTGGCGTCGGCGACGACATGATACATCAACGCCGGAAGAGCCGATTTAACCTGATCCGCCGCTCGGGCCGAACCGCCGTAATTGACCACATCCGCATGAAACGAAACCATCACCACGGCAAGCCATCGCTGGGCATCACGGCAGCCATAAAGGGCGAACTCACCCCGGCCGACATGGGCCAAAAGATCGTCCTCGCCCTCGGCTGAGCGCCTGCCGCTGTCCGCCACCATGGTCCGATAGACATGGGCCAGTTCGGTCTCCCCCCCCTGCCATGACGACGTGAACTCAAGCGCCCGTTGACCCCAACGGGCAAGATTCCGGCTCGTCTGGCGAAAATTCGCCAAGATGCCATCCATACCCTCGGCGAGGTCGATCGTCGCCCGACGCATGCGCCGGCTGACGTGCGGAAAACCGGCAATCCACTGAGCCAGCGCCGGCCTTGGCTGGTCGTCCCAGAGCTGCAGGCGGATATCGTCAACCCCCGCCCATTGGGCCAAATGCTCCAACTGCCGCAGGGCCAGGGGGACAGCCGCCTCGCCCGCCGGGCTCAGCCCGATGATTTCAATGGCGGAACTTCGGCAGCCCAAGTGACTGTCTTGCAGAACGTCGCATTCGACCTGAAGCAAGGGCCGCCCCTCCACATCGACGATGAGGAACGACAAATCCACGGGCAAGCCGTATTCCGGCACATCAGCCGCCAGAAAGGACAGCTTGGTCTGGGACGGATCACGCAAGGGGTCGCAAAGCAACGGCGACCGGAACCCCTGGATCAGGTGCTTGAACTCCTCCGGCGAGGATTGCACACACACCACCGCACCGGAGGCATCGGCCAATTCCATCACAGTGCGGCGCGGTTGTTGCCGAACCATGCGCATTGCCAATCCTTGATCGCGCTCAGCCTGATCGTCATGTCCGATCCGGGCCAGCCATTCGGCCCGCATGCGGTATACCACCGCCCGATCGGCGGCCAAGGGCAGCAGATCCAAGGCCAGGCGGAACGCCACCCACGGCGACAATGTCAGGCCTAATTGGTCGAGATGCAGGGCAATGGTCACCCACAGCGCCGGGCGCTCTGCCGGCCCTACGCTGATAACCGTCGCCAACAGGCGGCCAGTGCCCTCGGGCAACAACGGTAAAACAGCGGTGATCCCCGCCGGCTCCTGCGACCAGAGCAGATCATGCAGCCGGGCATCCAAGGGGGAGGAAGCCACAAGTCTAGCCTGGAACATGCGCCACGCCCCATTCAAATATAGCATCAAACCAACCGCCCACGCCGTCATACCCACGAAAGCGGGTATCCAGGAGTCGCGGAGATGACGTTGGCGCACCTTTCGGATTCCCGCCTTCGCGGGAGTGACGAAATAAGAATAGGCGTTCTTCCGTACCCGGCTGGAGCTGTTTCAGCTGAAGCGGATCGCAGCACCTAAAAAAAATGGTGCGGAGTCGCCTCCGCACCATTCTTTAAACCATTACCGATTAACGGAAGAGCGACAGCACGCCCTGTTCCTGCTGACCGGCGAACGACAGGGCCTGAATGCCCAGCTGCTGGCGGGTCTGCAAGGCAACCAGGTTGGCGCCTTCTTCGTTCAAATCGGCCAAGCTCAGCTTGTCGGCACCTTCCTTCAGAGCGTTCACGTAGGACTTGGTGAAGTCCGAACGGGTCTGCAGCAAGGCAACGTTGGTACCGATCGTCTTGGCGTTGGACCGGATGGTGGTGATCGCCGAGTCCATCTTTTCGATGATCGCGTCGAACACCGACACCGAGTTGGAAACGCCGGACCATTCGGAACCGGCACCGGTCAGGCCGGAAGCCAGCGACAAGCTACGGCCCAGGGCGGTGGCGGCACCATAGGTGAAGCCGGCCAACTGGGTGACACGAACGTCGACGCCCTGCACCTGCAACTGGGCGGCGGTCTTGTCCGAGAACTGAACCGTCAGCTGAGCCACGGTGGAGTTCAGCAGGTTCAGACCCTGATAGTTGGCGTCGTTGACCAGGTTGGTGACCTGCTTGGCCAAGGTCTGATACTGGGTCGCCAGATCAGCGCGCTCGGTGTTGGTCGCAGACTTGGCGCTGAGCAACAGGCCCTTCATCTGGACCATGATCTTTTCCTGGGATTCCAGGGAGGTCAGAGCGGATTTCAGCGACGAGATACCCTGGTCGATGCCGTCCTTACGGGTGGTCAAGTCGCTAGCGCGGTCGTTCAAGCTCTTGGACTGGAAGTAGGCGACCGCGTCGTCAATGGCGCTGGACACCTTCAAGCCGGTCGACAGACGCGAGTTGGTGCGTTGCACCATCGTCGAGGTCTGGTTCAGCGAGAGCAGGTTGGAACGGATGGAGTTGGATAGGGTAACACTGTCAGCCATGGCACACCCCCTTCTGGAAGGCCTAGTTAAGCGAGGCGGTCGGCGGCGGTGCCTTTGGCACCCTCGGTGCCGACTGCCCTTGTCGTGGTCCGGATCAGAGCACACCCTCTATCAGAGAATGGCATCCAGGCAATTGACCCAGACTCCTTTTCCACACCGGCATCATGGCATGAACCACGTTAAAAAGAAATGAACTTTTTGCGGGCCAAAATGCCCTGGCGGCGATGCCGGATAACCGGTATCGACCATGATACACTTGGCTTGGCCAGCATCACCCCCCTGGAGGCGTTCATGACCGAGGAAGACCGTCTGCGATGGATTCGCTCTGCCTGCGACTGGTCGGATTTCACCGAACCATCGGACATCTCCTACCAGCATCCCGCCCGCATGGTTTACGTGGAAGAAGGCGTCCAGTTCACCGATCAGGACAGTTTCTTCGGCCTGGGCAGCGCCCTTTATATCGGTCGGCACTCCCACATGTTGGGCAACGGCATGATCTCGCCCATGCTGACCATCGGACGGCATTGCTCGATCTCGCAGAACGTGGTGTTGGGGGGTGGCCGCCATCCCATGGAATACCTGACCACCGGCCACATCCCCGGCGCGGGGGAAGAGCGCAGTTATTATGCCGATGCCGAAGACCGCTTCGCCGCCGGCGACACCAGCGCCTTCACCCGTATCGGCTGCGACGTGTGGATCGGCGCCAACGCCATGGTGCTGCGCGGTCGCACCATAGGCACCGGCGCCTGCATCGGTGGCGGCGCGGTGGTCACCCACGACGTTCCCCCCTATGCCGTCGTCGTCGGCAACCCGGCCAAGGTCATCCGCTTCCGTTTCCCCGAGAAGATCATCGAAAGCCTGCTGAGAACCCGCTGGTGGACCCTGCCGGCCGACACCATCAAAAATTTGCCCTACAAGGACATCGCCCTGTGCGCCGAGGTGCTGGAAGAGATGCGCGCCGCCGAAACCCAGGCCAAATCCGACTGATCGGTTCAGACCAGCGCCTCGAGAGCAGCCAGATCGATCTTGCCGTTGCCGGCCCAGGGGATGGCCGCCACCTGCCGCCAGCGCACCACCACCGGCGGCAGACCAAGCTCGGCGGCGAAGGCCGCGCGGGCGGTGCTATCGGGCAACGGCCCGGCCACCAGAACCAGCAAATCATCCCCCCGCACCAGCGCCGCCGCCGAACCGAACAAGGCGGCGCGGGCCTGCACCTCGTCGAGATCGAGACGCAGCCCCATCACCTTGACCACCCGACCGGCGCGGCCTTCCAGCCACACATAGCCGTCGCCATCGAGACGACCGTAATCGCCGGTGTCGAGCACCCCCGCCAACTCGTCGCCGCGGCCGAGGTCGTTGCGGCTTTCGCCATACCCCATCATCACGTTGTCGCCGCCATAGACCACCACACCGTCGCGGATGGTGATCCGACCGCCGGGAATGGGCCGCCCCACCGATCCCAGCCGGACCGGCACTTGGTCGGGCGGCAACACGGTCATCCGTGCCGTCGCCTCGGTCTGGCCGTACATGGTGAACAGACCGCCGCCGCGTCGGGCCATCAGGGTGTGGAAATACTCGATCAGACGCGGATCGAGACGGCCACCGGCCTGAGTGGCGAAGCGCAGAGAGGCCGGCGCCAGGGCGTCGAGGTCAAGCCGGCGCAGGCTTTGCCAGACGAACGGCACACCGGCGAGAAAAGTCAGGCCGTACTGCCCGGCCATGTCCCAAAAGCCGCGTTCCAGCACGCTTTGCCCGCTCAATACCACTGTCGCCCCCGCCGCCAGATGGGAATGCAACAGCGACAGCCCATAGGAATAAGACAGCGGCAAGGTGGTGGCGACGCAATCCTGCGGGGTCAGGGCCAAGGCTTGGGCGATGGAAGTGGCATTGGCGGCGACGGCGCGGCGCGACAACCGCACCATGCGCGGCGCACCGCTGCTGCCCGAGGTCGACAGCAGCAGACACAAATCGTCATGCAACGGGCGCGGGTCTGGCCGTTCGATCGCTTGCACCTCGGCATCGAGGTCAGCATAACCGGGACGGGACGGCCAGCCCAGCAACCAGTCGGGGCGATAGCGTTCGACCAGTCGGTCGAGCCGGGCGGGCGTCAGTTCGGGCGGCACCAACATGACGGCATGCCCGGCCCGCATCAATGACAGCCAGCGGCACACCCGGTCGAGCCGGGGCGCGGCGGCCACCAGTGCCAAGCCCTTGCGCGCCGGCCACAACGCCGCCTCGCGGTCAAGCCGCTCGGCCAATCGGGCATGGCTGAGGCTGCGTCCATCGATGGCGTCGATCAAGGCCGGACGATCCGCTGACGATTCCGGCGCCAGCCTCGGAATCACCGTTTAGGCCCCACCCAGATGGCGACCGACGATGGCCGCCGCCTTGGCGAAAGAGGACAGGTCGATCACCTCGTCGGTGTCGAGCATGACGTCGAAGGCGGTCTCGATGGCCGCCACCAGCCGCATATGGCCGATGGAATCCCAAGCCGGCAAGGCGCGATAGGCTAAATCGTCCACCGCCGCCCCTGTCTCCAGGCCCAGAGTATCGCGAAACACGGCGCGCAAGCTTTCCAGTTGCTCGGGTTTCATGGCGCCACCTTGGCGCGCAGTTCCGCCGCCACCCGCTCGACCACCTCGTCCCAGGCGCCGCCTTGGCGCTGGCGCAACAGACGGAAGTCACCGGGATACCAGGGGCTGTCCTCGCGTCCAAGCATCCACAAAAAGCCGTTGCTGGGACGCGACAGCAGCACGCGCACCGGCTTGGCCAGGGCGCCGGCCAGATGCACCACGCCGGTATCCACCGACACCACCAGATCAAGGGCGACAACGGCGGCGGCGGTATCGGCGAAGTCATCCAGACGCGGAGCCAGATCGACGATACCGGGCAGATCGGCCACCTGCGCCGCCTCGGGTCCGACCTGGAGGGAAAAGAAGGTGCAGCCGGGGATGTCGAGCAGCGGGCGGAAATCGGCGGCGGTGCAGGAGCGCTGGCTGTTGTCGCGCCGCGTGGCGCCACCGGCCCACACCAGCCCGACCTTGAGGCCAGGGGCGGCAGCCACATCGGCGAAATCACCGGCGCCTTCGGGCACCGCCAGATAAGGCAGCGTCGCCGGCACCGACTCCAGGGTCAGGCCTAGCCGATGAGGCAGGCTCATCAGCGGTACCGAAAGGTCGAAATCGCCGTAATCGTCGCCGGGCGACACCACCCGGTCAATGCCGTCCAGGGTGGAAAACAGTCGCTTCAATCCCTGGCGACATTCCAGCACCACCTTGGCGCCCTGTCCGGCCAGCACACTCGCCAACCGGCAGAACTCGATGGCGTCGCCGAAACCTTGCTCGGCGCTGACCAGAACGGTCTTGCCGGCGACGTCGCCGCCTTGCCACTCCGGACAGGCGAAATCGCGCCTGAACGGCGTGAAGGTGGGCATGCGCCAGCGCCACTCGTATTCACGCCAGCCATTGGCCCAATCGCCCTTCATCAGTTGGGTCAAGGCCAGATTCCAATGCAGATCGGGACTGTCGGGAGCGCGCGAAACAGCGGCCGCCAGACAGGCTTCGGCCTCGTCCAGGCGTTCCACGTCCTTCAAGGTGGCGCCCAGATTGTTGTGGGCGTCGACGTAATCGGGATCCAGGGCCAAGGCCGCGCGATATTCCGCCACCGCTTCGTCCAGACGGCCCTCGGCCACCAGGGAATTGGCCAGATTGTACCGCTTGACCGCCCCGTCAACCAAGCCGATGGAATGGCGATAGCTGGCCAAGGCCTCGTCGTGCTTGCCCTGGGTGGCCAGGGCGACGCCGATATTGAACCACGGCACGTCCCATTCGGGGCGCAGATAAACCGCTTTCTGATAGGCCTCGACCGCCTCTTCCGGGCTGTTCATGCCGGCCAGCGCGTTACCGAAGGCGTTGTGGGATTCGGGGATGGAACCGTCGATGACCACCGCCTCGACCGCCATCTTGGCCGCCTCGGCGTGACGCCCCAGATCGTTCAGCACATTGGCCAGATTGAGATAGGGCTCGGGCGCCTCGGAACAAAGCGTCACCGCCTGCTGAAAGGCGTCCACCGCCCGCCCCGGCTCGCCCCCGGCCTGCAAGGCGTTACCCAGGGAGACATAGGGCACGTACCAATCCGGCTGCACGCTGATAGCCTGCGCCGCCAGCACCGCCGCCGTCCGGTTATCACCGGCCATCTGCGCCAGCACGCTCATCAGATTGAGGGCATCGACGTTGTTGGGTTCAGCCTCCAGCGCCGCCTTGTAGCACCGCGCGGCATCGCCGAAGCGTCCTTCGCGGTGATGGTCACGACCCTCGTCCAACTTTGCCTGCACGTCCATGACGGCTCCCTTGCCCGAATAATCAGTTCTGTTTAGTGCCTGACGGTGCCGGCGGCAAGGCGCGCGCCGGATTGCCCCACATCGTGGCCCCGGCGGCCACCTCGGCCAACACCACCGTGCCGGCGGACAGCTTGGCCGCCACCCCCACCACAATGCGCGGCGCCACCACCGCCGCCGACCCCATCATGACGCCGTCGCCGAGCCGGGCGAAACCGTTGATCACCGCATGCGGGGAAATCACGCAAGCCGCCCCCAATTCGACATCGTGGCCGATACCGGCATGGGTATTGATCAGGCAATGGGGACCAAGCCGGACATTGAGGCCGATGCTGGCGAAGGGAGCGACGACACAGCCCGGCCCCAGCACCGAAGGCCGGGCCACATAGGCGAGCGGATGGATCAATTGGCCGAAATCGGCGCCGCGCACCGCCAGACGGGCGGCGATGGCGGCACGGTCGCCCGGATCGCCGACCGCCACCAGCACGGCGTCGTGCGGCATCGGCACATAGGAATCCACACTCGACAGCACCGGCACGTCCAGGCCGAAACCACGCGGGTCGGCGTCGGTATCGTCGAGGAAGCCACGCACCCGCAAGCCGGCGTCGCGGGCATAAACCGCCATCTCGCGGCCCAGACCGCCGGCGCCGGCGATGACGAAACAGGGGGCGCCGCTCACAACACCATCCCGCCATCGACGCCGATCACCTGACCGGTGACGTAGCCGGCGGCGTCGGAACACAAGAAGGCGATGATTTCGGCCACCTCGTCCGCCGTGCCGGCCCGCCCCAGGGGAATGGCGGCCAGCCGCTCGGCGGTGGTGGCGTCGTCGAGATGGCCGACCATGTCGGTGTCGATGAAACCGGGCGCCACGGCGTTGACGCGGATGTTATCGATGGCCAGTTCCTTGGCTGCCGACAAGGTAGCACCGACCACCCCGGCTTTCGAGGCGGCGTAGACGGTCTGACCGACATTGCCGCGCAGACCGACGATGGAGGACAGCGAGACGATGGCGCCGCCACCCGATCGCCGCATCAGCTTGGACGCCGCCTGGATGTTGTTGACCACCCCCATCAGATTGACCGCCAGCACCCGTTGCATCATGTCCTGGGCGATCATGCCCAAACGGGCGTCGCCCAGAATGCCGGCATTGTTGACCAGAATATCCAAACGACCGAAGCGTTTGTGCACCTGACGGTAAAGATCGATGACCTGGGCCGGATCGCCCATATCGGCGGCCAGATAATCGGGCGCCTCTTCGCCGCCCAGTCCGACGCGCAGCACGGTGGCGCCGCGCATCGTCAACAGCCGCGCCGTCGCCAAGCCGATGCCCCGCCCCGCTCCCGTCACCACCGCCACCTTGCCGTCCATCATGCCTCCCGCATTTCGGCCAGTACCGCCCGCAAATAGCGCCCATAGGACGTGTCGCCGGCATCGTGGGCCAAGACGGCGAAACGGTCCAGATCGATGAAGCCGCGCCTGAGCGCGATTTCTTCCAGGCAGGCCACCTTCAGACCCTGGCGGCCTTCCACCGTGCGGACGAATTCCGAGGCTTCCAGCAGACTGTCGTGGGTGCCGGCGTCGAACCAGGCGTAGCCGCGCCCGATCTTGACCATGGACAGCCGCTGCTGGGCGAGATAGCTGCCCAGCAGATCGACCATCTCCACCTCGCCTCGGGCCGAGGGCTTAAGCATGGCTCCGCGCGCGGCGGCATCGCCGTCGACCACATAAAGCCCGGTCATCGCCCAATCCGACAGCGGAGTCACCGGCTTTTCCTGCAACTTGTCGACCTTGCCGTCGGCGCCGAACGACACCACGCCGTAACGCTGGGGGTCGGTGACCCGGGTGCAGAAGCCGACGGCGCCGCGCCCCAGCATGGCCGAGGTCAGCAGGGCCCCCATGCCTTCGCCAAAGAACACGTTGTCACCCAGGATCATGGCGGTCCGTTCGCCCGCCATGTGATCGGCACCGATGGTAAAGGCCTGGGGCAGACCGCCGGGATGGTCCTGCACCGCATAGCCGATGCGGATACCCAGATGGCTGCCGTCGCCCAGCAGGTGCTGAAACAAAGGCTGATCGCGTGGGGTAGAAATCAGCAAGATGTCGTCGATGCCGGCCAACATCAGCACCGACAGCGGATAGAACACCATCGGCTTGTCGTAGACCGGCAGCAATTGCTTGCACACCGCCAAGGTCACCGGTCGCAGACGACTTCCCGTCCCGCCGGCAAGGATGATCCCCTTCATCACGCGCTCCCTTCTGGATGCCCGGCCATTTTGGCCGTATCTCACCAAGATTGGGTTAAGATTTCCATGCTAGGGTAAGGTCATGGACACGCCCGCCATCTCGGTCATGCGCCCCCGTTTGCCAGACGCCGACGCGCTGCTGCCCTATCTGCGCCGCATCGACCAGACACGACTTTATTCCAACATGGGACCGTTGGCCTGCGAACTGGCCGCCAGGCTGCAAGACCGTTTCAACGCTCCGGCGCATCCGGTGGCCAACGCCACCTTGGGCTTGGCGGCGACCTTGATGGCCTTCGGCCTTCCGGCCGGCAGCTTGTGCATGGTACCGGCCTGGACCTTCGCCGCCTCGGCCCACGCCATTCTCCTGGCCGGACTGGTTCCCTTTCTGGTCGATGTGGATGAAGCCAGCGGGATGCTCCGCCCCGACATGGCCGCCGATTATTGCGCTCGGGCTCCCGCTCCGGTCGGCGCGGTCATGCCGGTTTCCGCCTTCGGTCGCCCCGTGGACATGTCCGGCTGGCAGGACTTTCACCGCCGTCACCAAATTGCCGTGGCGGTCGACGCCGCCGCCGGGTTCGACACCGCCATGGGCGGCGATGTTCCCGTGGTGGTCAGCCTGCATGCGACCAAGGTGCTGGGCGCCGGCGAAGGCGCCTTCATCCTGTGCCGCGACACCCAATTTCTGCGCCGCTGCGCCGCCATCACCAATTTCGGCTTTTCCGGCGACCGCCACGCCCATATGGCCGGCATGAACGCCAAGCTCAGCGAATACCATGCAGCGACCGCCCTGGCGGCGCTGGACCAATGGCCCCAGAACCGTCGGGAAATCCTGGCCCTGACCGCAAGGCTGGCCGACATGCTGCCGCAGTCGATGGGATGGCGGGCGGAATTGACCCGCTCCTTCGCCGCCAACACCATGAACCTGGAATTCCCCGGCGGCTGGCAGGCGGCGGAACACCGCTTCACCGCCGCCGCCATCGAAACCCGCCGCTGGTGGGGGCCGGGCCTGCACCAGCAGGCGGCTTTCGCCCATTGTCCGCAAGTGCCGACGCCGGAAACCGACCGTCGAGCCGCCCAAACCCTTGGCCTGCCGTTTCATTGCGACCTG
Source organism: Magnetospirillum gryphiswaldense MSR-1 v2 (assembly GCF_000513295.1). Classification (NCBI taxonomy): domain Bacteria; kingdom Pseudomonadati; phylum Pseudomonadota; class Alphaproteobacteria; order Rhodospirillales; family Rhodospirillaceae; genus Magnetospirillum; species Magnetospirillum gryphiswaldense. The sequence continues at coordinate 4,304,951 of NC_023065.1, read as the reverse complement.
GACGGGGAAGCGGTGGAGCGGATCGCCGCCGCCGCCCGGGCAAGCTTGGACCCGGCACCGTGACCCCCGTCGCCCGACTGGAGGCGGCCCTGGCCGCCACCGTCGACAGTTCCGCCCCGCCCCCTCTTGCCGGTGGCGACATCGCCGATGTCATCGGATCGGTCCTGCACGCCTTCGCCCATTGGCTGCAAAGCCAATTGCCCGCTTCCGCCACGCCGCTATACGGGATCATGCGCGAGGGGCGTCTGCTGGCCCGTCTGCACCGTCGACACGGCGGAACCGCCGCCGAAATCTGGCTCAACCGCCGCCTGTGCATGAAGGCGGCGATCCTGTCCGCCGAGGATGACGAAGCGCTGCGGAACTTTCTGGTGCGCGGTCGCCGCCTGCCGCTCTCCCCCGCGCAAGCCGCCTGCGAACTGGGGCTACCGCCGCCGCTTTCGTCCCCGGGCTTGGCGCTGACCGCCGGAAGCGACAGCCTGGAGAGTTTTTTGGCCTGGCTGCGTCACCCCGCCCAGGCGACACCGCTGGCGCGGACCATGCGGGAACTGCGCTGGCGGCTGGTGGCCCATCTCGATCGCGTGGGCGCATTATCCGCCCCCCACCTATTCCTGACCGACCTTGGATACGCGGCCAACATCCAAAACGCCCTGGAAAAAATATTGCGTCATGAAGGCCGGACGATCCGTACCATCGGCCTCTATTTGCTCACCACGCCGGGGGCGCGCTGGGTCGGCGTCCGCGGCGGCGAGACGCGAGCATTCCTGGCCGAACTGGGGGAGCCGGCCTGGTTCACCCGCCTGTTCTCCCGCTCTCCCGAGCCGCTGGAGGCCCTGTGCGCCAGCGAGACGGGCCCCTTGCTGGACTGGAACCCGGATGGCACGCCCCATTGCGCCCCCTCCTTGCTACCGCCGGAACAATGCGCGGAGATGCGGGCCGTGCAGGAGGCCATCATCAACGCCCCCCCCCGGCACTTGACGTTGCCAGCGCCAGAATTCGCCTAGCCCGCTTTCTCGCCCTGCCGACCCTGGCGGAAAGCGCCACATTGGCACAGTGGCGCTACGAGGAAACCCTGACCGGAAACACTGTCGCCCTGGCCCGTCCCGTCACCGGATCACCTTGGCGAATGGGGCGGACGGACATGCCCTGGCCGGGCGCGGCGGCACGGATGGGCGGGGCTGACGACCGTCGATTGCTGAAACAGGCCGTCACCATGATGCGGGCGTGATCCATGGTCAAACCCGTCTCCCTGCGAGATTTGCGCCGCTTACTGGACGCGGCACCGCCTCGCCTGCTGTCCGTCGATCTGTTCGACACCGTCCTGTTACGGGGAACCCGACCCGAGTTCGTCCGCTTCGGCGATGTCGCCTTGCTCCAGCACCGCGCCCTGGGCGCCGCCTCACCCGGTGCGCCCCGCCTGCTGGAAGCCCGCCTGCGCCATACCCGCAATGCCTACGCCGCCGCCCGTGCGGTTGCGGGCGGCGGCGAGGTCCGTTTCGATGCCATCCTGGCCGAGATTTGCCACCAGTTCGTCTTGGATCCCGCCTGGATCGAGCGGTTGCGCCAGGTGGAACTGGATTACGAAGTCCGCCATCTGGCCGTCAACGGCGCGCTGGCTCGGGAAATCCGGTGCTGGGCCCAGGCCGGCATGTCCTGGGCGATCGTCAGCGACACCCCGCTGCGCGGCGTCGATCTGGCTTGGCTTTTGACCCGGCTGTCACCCGAACTGGCGCCCGATCGGATATTATCCAGCGCAGACAGGGCGCAAACCAAACGCGACGGCGGTTTGTACGACCACCTGATCCGACTGACCGGACTGGACCCAGTGGATATTCTGCATGTGGGCGACAACCTCCATTCCGACCTCCACATGGCGCACGACCGCCTGATCCGCGCGGCCTGGCTGCCGCGCTCCCCCTGGTGGCGCCTGATCCACCACATCCGCGCCGACCACAGCAGGAAAAAGTTGCGCCGCAAGGGACTGATCCCCTGAGCCCCTTAACCCAGGATTCAAGATTGCCCTTCTACGCTTAACCACATGAAACGCCGGAATGGACAGGGGATGATGGAACCTTGCGTGCTTGTTACCGGCGGAGCCGGCTATATCGGCAGCCACACATGCAAGGCGCTGGCCCAGGCCGGCTTTCGTCCGCTGACCGTGGACGACCTGAGCACCGGCCATGCCGATGCCGTGCGCTGGGGACCGTTTGAAGCCGGCGACATCGGCGATGCCGGCTTCATGGACGCCGTCCTGAACCGGTACCATCCCGTCGCCGCGTTGCATTTCGCCGGCAGCAGCATCGTCGAGGATTCCATCGTCGACCCCCTGCGCTATTACCATAACAACGTCGGCAAGACCCTGGTCCTGCTGGATCGCCTGCAAGCCCACGGCGTCCGGAACATCGTCTTCGCCAGCAGCGCCGCCGTCTATGGCGCCCGCCAGCCGTTCCCGACCGGCACCGCCGACCCGCAGCCCCCCCTGTCGCCCTATGGATATTCCAAGATGACGGTCGAGCGGGTCTTGCAGGACATGCGCGCCCAGGGATTGGTCAACGCCGTTTCCTTGCGTTACTTCAACGTCTGCGGCGCCGACCCCGATGGCGACATCGGCGAGGACCACGTCCCCGAGACCCACCTGATCCCCAACGTGGTGACGCTGGCGCGTACCGGCGGTCGATTGGCGGTCTACGGCACCGATTACCCTACCGCCGACGGCACCTGCGTCCGCGACTACATCCACGTGACCGATCTGGCCCACGCACAGGTTGAGGTGCTGCGGCGACTGCCGGCGAAAAACCTCGCCCCCAGCCTGGACCTTGGCCACGGGCGCGGTGCGTCCATCCTGGACGTGATCGCCGCCATGTCCGGCAGCCGGGGCATCAGCCTGGACTGGTACGACGCCGGACGACGCCGGGGCGACCCCGCCGTGCTGGTGGCCGAGGCGGAAATCCTGCCCCGCCTTCTGGGCTATACGCCGCGGTTTTCCGACATGGCGACCATCTTGGACACGACATGGAAATGGCAAACCGCCAGGATGACGCAGCCCTGAGGGGGTCAACCTTCCTCGGCCAGCGGTTGCAGGGGGGGGGCGCGATCGGTGCCGCGATCATCGCCATGCAGGTAAAAGCGGACACTCGCCGTCGGCAGCGTGTTGGGCAATGCGATCGACATATCCTCGCCGCCGCTGACGCGGGCATAGGCGATGGCGGCGCCCGCTGCGTAGGCGACGACCATCCTTCCGGTCGAGCCCGGCGACGGTGACAATCGAACACGGCGGCTGTCGCGGTGGCGTTCAAGCCCGCGCATGACGGCCGCGCGGCAGTAATGGACAGTACTTTCGCAATTGTTCGGTTGCACCGCGTCAAGGGCACGGGCCAGAACCAACGTCCGCTCGAACACCTCTTCCCAGTTTTCGGGCAATTCGCTGGCGGGATCGTCGAACATATCCAGGCGCTCGAACAACGGGAAGCTTTCGGACGGGTACACCTTGGCCGGAATTTCCCGTTCCAGGCAAAAACTCAGAAAATCGGGCAGATGTGCCAGATTCTTCTTTTGCAGCAAGCATGAGACGTAAAGCCTGAACCCCGGATTGGATCGGCTGATGGCCCGATAGGTCTCGACGTTGCGCCGGGTGTCCTCCCAGACGGCACCGGCGCGGATGTCCTCATACAGCGCCTTGTCGACGGCGTCGAGCGATACCGACACGAATCCGGAAATCCGCTCGAACAGCTTGACCAACGCGGTATCGAGGATGGTACCGTTGGAAACCATGCCGACGTTAAGGTTGGGATTGGCATCGATGTCCAGGTCGGACAGCCAGCGTCGGAAATCCTGCTGGACCGTGGGTTCCCCGCCGATCCAGTCGATCCGCATCAAGGTCGGCATCAATTGCGTGACCATCTCCATGCCCTTGGCACCGAGCTTGATTCCCTTCTGATCCCACTGGAAGCAAAAGGTGCAATCGATATTGCACAAGGTCGAGGGGAAGTATTGCAGAACTACCGGCTTGGCCAGCTGAACAATGGCGCCACTCTGCATTTCCGCCAGCGCCAGCGCCTGGTTTGCCGACGCCGGACTGTTCTCGCTGCCCGACCGTACCGGGAATTCCCACGCAATGGGCGCGCCCTCGACGGCGACGACCTTGCAGCCTTCGCAGGGCGTCCCCGACAGGTCGCCCGCCACCCAGGCCCGGCGCAGACGCTGCCAGGCTTCGCCGTTCCAGATTTCCATCAACGACCGCTCGTTCAAGTTCCCAAACGCGCCGGCATCGTTGACATGGCAACAGGGGCGCACCGTCCCCCTATAGTCGACATTCACCTGCATCCACACGAACGCGCAGGGGCGTTCCAAGCGAGTCGTCGGCGCTTCGGCCTTCACACCCATATTTCTCTCCTTTGCCGGCACGACCGTCACCCGTGGCGTTCTTGCCGGGTATGGTCGGCCCAAAGCATTTGCAGCACACGCTCCAGATCGGCGGCGGTTCGTCCTTCACGCAACAACAAGGACGTGGACAGCAGCGGGCGCAACCGGGCGCGCCAGGATACCAGGAGATCGGGGTCCGCCGCCAGCGCAGCGGCGCGGCGGACGTAGTCGTCCTCGTCCCTGGCCACCAACGTGTCCGCCCCCAGGCCGCGCAGCAGCATCGCCCCGGTCTGCCCCGCCTCGCCGTCCCCTTGCAAGGCGATCAGCGGCACCCCCATCCACACCGTCAGCAGCGAGGTGGTCCCGCCGCCATAGGGAAACGGATCAAGGGCGATGTCGATCTCGGCGAACAAATCCAGGAAACGGTCCAACGAGCAGGTTGGGCGTAGGTCAAGACGGTCGGGATCAATCCCCCAGCCGGCCACCCGATCACGCCATTCGGCCCGGACCGTGGCGGCATCGCCGCCGGGCGTCACCAGCAAAAACCGGGATGCGGGAACCTGGCGCAGCAAGGCTGCCCAGGTTTCGTAGACCCGCTCCCCGAGTTTCGAGCTCTTGTTGAGCGAGGCGAACACCAGCGGACGCCCGGCAAGCATGGGCGGCGGCGATACATCCGGGCTGTTCGCCGGCGGCTGGAAAGCGGGGATTACGGTCAGTAGCTTTTCCGTGCTGTGGGCGATATCTGCGGTCGAGGCGGGATAGCCGATGATACGGTAATCCATGCGGCCGAGGCCGGTGGTGGCCGGATAGCCCAGCCAGGAGATCTGGATGGGCGCCGGCTTGCGCGCGAAGACGGGCAGGCCGTTGAAAGCGGTATGCCCGGCCAGGTCGACCAGGATGTCGATGCCGTCGCCATGAATGATGCCAGCGGCGCTGTCGGCATCCATCCCCGACAAGTCACGCCAGCCGTGGGCCATGCACCGCAGGCGGTCCGAGGTATCGTCCTGGAGCGCTCGGGTCATGTAGAGATGGCATTCCACCCCCCGCTTCACCAGTCCCGCCAAAACCGGCTCGAAGAAGAAGGCGATGGCGTGGGTCCGCAGATCCGGCGAGACGAAACCAAGTCGGGGACGGTGCGCCGCGTCGTCGGCGGTGGGCCGGTGATGGACGAAAGGCTCGACCCGACTTTCCTGCCGATGACCGTATTCCAGGTGCTCGGCGAACACCTCGTCCGCCGACAATCCCTCGCCATGAACCAAAGCCATCAACAGATTGCTGTGGATCACCGGATTGAAGGGATCGAGCGTCAACGCCCGGCGAAACTGTGCCGCCGCCCGCCCGGCATCCCCGCGCTGGGCATACAATGCCCCCAGGTTGCAGGAGACCTCGACATCGGCGGGGTCCATGGCGACCGCGCGCTCGAAACATTCACCGGCACGGTCCAGATCGTTGCGGCGCGAATACAGCAGCCCCGTCAGGTTGACCAAGGCCGTCTCGCCGGGTAGGCGGGACGCCGCGTCCAGCAAGGATGCCGCCATTTCCTCCAGCCGATGGGACTGGTGCAGCAGATGGCCCAGGTTGACCAGACATTCCACATGGCCCGGTTCCAGTTCCAGACCTCGCCGATAATAGCGCTCGGCATCCTCGGCGCCCCCCATGTCGCCGGCGATATTGCCCAAGGCCGAAGCCAGCGGGGCCGATGGCTTCATCGCCCAAGCCCGCTCCAGCCTCTCGCGCCCGGGCTCGTCCCGGCGCCGGCGCCGCAAGGCCTGGGCCAGAGCGACGGCGGCCTCGGTCCAATCCGGTTGAAGATCGCAAGCGTGGCACAACGCGTCGATGGCACCATCCACCTGCCCCAGATCCAGCAAAGCATTGCCAAGGTTGAACCAAGCCAGACGATGGGCGGGGTCAGACGCCACCACCCGCCGCAACAGGTCCGGAACCTCGTCGATCCGCCCCTGCCGGCGCAGAACCCAGGCCAGATTGTAAAGCGCGCCGACATGATCGGGGGCGATCGCCAGAGCTTGCCGGCAAAATTCCACCGCACCATCCAGATCGCCGCGGTCCAAGGCGGTGACCGCCAGGGCGTAAAACGGCATGGGGTCGTGCGGACGCAATCCCCCGGCCCGATGGAAAGACTGTTCGGCGCCCTCCCCATCGCCAAGGCGCAGACGAACCTGCCCCAACATCATGCAGACGTCGAAATCATCCGGCTGACGTCGCAGATGGGCGTCCAGCGCCGCCGCGGCCTCGGCCCAGCGTCCTTGCTGCAGCAAATCGTTCAGGGTCATCGGCAGCCGTCGATCCACTGTGAAAGACACCTTTCCCGGACCATAGCGCCCGCCTTCTCCGAGTCAACCCAGCGACACGTTGACACCCGGCCTCGGTCACCGCCAGTATCGCCGAGAAACATTCCGCCAGAAAGGCATACTCATGAGCGAAGCTCCCCTGGCCGGCCTGGACGTGGCCGTACTTGCCGGCGGACTGGGTACCCGCATCAGACCCGTCCTGGGCATGGTCCCAAAGGTACTGGCTCCCATCGGCGACCGCCCGTTCCTGGACATCCTGCTCGACTGGCTGGAAAACGCCGGCGCCCGCCGTATCGTCCTGTGCCTGGGGCACTTGGCCGACAAGGTGGAAAGCTGGCTGGACACGTGCCCGCCCCGTATCGCCCAGGTGGTCGTTGCCGTCGAGCCTATCCCCCTGGGCACCGCCGGGGCGTTGGCGCGGCATCGTCCACTGCTGACCAGCGACCCGGTCCTGGTCATCAACGGCGACACCTTGGTCGATGCCGACCTTGAACAATTCGTCACCGTGCACCGCACCCATGCTCCCCAGGCCAGCATGTTATGCGCGCAAGTCGACGATGCGCGCAGCTACGGCAGCGTCACCACCGATCCCGACGGCATGGTCAAAGCCTTCACCGAAAAGGCCGACACCGTCCCCGGTCCGGGATTGGTCAACGCCGGATTGTACCTGCTCTCATCGGCGCTTTTGGACCACATCGCCCGCACTGCCCCCACATCGCTGGAGCGCGACGTCCTGCCCGGCCTGAGCCGCCTGCTGGCGGTGCCGCAGCCGGTCACCTTCACCGATATCGGCACGCCCGAGCGTCTGGCGGCCCTCCGGCTGAGCGGAGCATCATGACCAGCCCCCCCAGACTGTCGGTGCTGTCGACAAACCGCAACATGGCCCACTGGCTGCCGGAAACCCTGGACAGCATCTTTCGTCAAAGCTTCGACGGCTTCGAGGCGATCATGGTGGACGGCGCCTCGACCGATGCCTCCGTCGACGTTCTCGCCGCCTATCCCCGCCTGCGCTGGATTTCCGAGCCCGACGCCAACGCCAACGAAGGCTTCGACAAAGCCATCGCCATGGCGCGGGGCGAATACGTGACCTTCTGCCCGGTCTCCGACGGGTATCTGTCTCGCAACTGGTTCGCCCGCGCCGTCGCCGAACTGGACGCCGACCCAAGCCTGTCGCTGGTTTGGGGCGCCGATGCGTTGATGACCGAGGACGGCGACCTGTACGGATTGGTCTTTCCCCAATTCCACCGCAAGCCGGCGCCATGCGGTCGCGACTTTCTGCCTTATTGGCTGGGAACCCATCTGTGGTTTCCCGAGCAGAACTACGTCATCCGCCGCTCGGTGCTGTCCCGGCTGTGGCCCAGCCGCCGCTCCCCCAGCTATTTCGACCACTGGAACCCGTTCCTGCGGATCATCCTGGGCTTTCACACCGGGGGCTATCTATCCAAGTTCCTACCGATCATCCCCAACTGGCGGCGCCTGCATGTTGATTCGGTCACCGAGGCGACCAAGGAACACGGATTGCGTACCCTGACCCAATACGTGGATGAAATCGACGCCTATGGCCGGGCGGTGCTGAACGGAAGCGTCCGCCACCTGTTCCGCGCCGGCGACGGCACGAAAATCGGCGCGGTGGAACTCCATGAGCTGCCGGAACTGACCGAACGCATCGCGCACTGGCGCACCAGCCATCCGGTGCACGGGCCGCGCAATCTAGGATGAGCCGGCTGTCAGCCGGACAAGGGACGCGGCGGCGGCTCGTCGTTCCGCCCAGACAACCACAATTCGGACAGATGGTTGAAATAGCGTAATTCCTCGCCCCTCGGGCCAGCGACGCGGTCCGCCTCGACCACCGCCCCCGGCTCTGCCAGATGCCAACCCAGCCAGCCGACCGGATGGATGCGGGTCAAGGGCTGCGGCGCCGCGCCGCGCAGGCAACCGCCAGCCGGAGCGGAGGCCAGGAGGGGGGCCAGGGCCGAATCGTCCCAGGCGGCGTCATCAATGAACAACAATAGGTTCTGCCGGTACCACCACTCGATCTCCACATCCAGCCACAGCGACGACCGCAAGACGTCGTGCACGCCGTAACCCTGGCGGCGAAACAGTTGCGCCCAATATTCCGGCCAATTTTCATGGACATGGCCGGTGCCGCCCTGATAGGGGAGCGCGGCGGCGAAGACCACCACCGGCGCCAGCCGGCACAAATCGGCGACGAAGCCCGGTCCCCGCCCGGCGGGCAGATGCTCGACCACCTCCACAGATACCGCCAAATCGAAACGGCGGTCCACGGTAATGGGAACGGCAAGATCAACGGCCCGGAAGCACGCCGCCGGAACGTGCAGCATCCCAGTGTCGACATGCGGGCCGTCCAACCCCACCACCTCCGCGTCCCCCTGTTCGAGAAAGGCGGCCAGCCAAGTCCCCACCCCGCAGCCCACATCCACCACGGAGCGCGGCTTCAGCAATTGGTGCAGCAACCGCACCACCCGAGCGGCGGAGCGGCGGCTGCCGTCCTGCTGGGCGCGGTAGAAATCACGGTCGTATCGGTTGTCCATCACCGTCCCCTCGCGGATACATCACTCCCAAGCGCCACTCGGCCGGTCGACCCGACAAGACGATATCGCGGGCGGCCGGACCGTGCCAGAACAGACAATCCACCACCGACAGATGCGAGACGAAAGCGGCGTCCGCATCGCCTTGACCATAGACGGGATGGTCGTAATCCTGAAACACGAAGCCGATCCCCTGATCCAGGAATTTGCCCGGCTGGATATAAGGGGCGGAACCGTTGTTGGCCAGATAGAGGGTCGCCCCCAATCGCCGGCACAGCCCCACCAGCTTGTCATCCTTGCTGCCGGACACCGCGAACTGCGAACTGCGGACCAACCGGGCGGCGATCCCCAATTGTCCACACAGGACTTCCAGCAAGTCCATGTTCAAGGCGGTCAGATTGTCGCCCTCGGCTCCAATCACCCGTTCCAGCGCCGGGAAGTACGCGGCGAAATGGGGCGTCCGACCATAAAGCTGCTGCAGCGACGCCAACAGCTTGCTCCGCCAACGGCCCGCCTGGGCGATGCGGATGTCATGGATCAACCCTCCGCCGGCATCATGCTGTACGGGAACGGTCGCCCATTGCCAGCCGCGAGGATGCGGGCTGCGCAGCCGGTTGCGATTGACCCAACCGTTCTTGGAATAGGCGACATCGTCCAGCATGACGAAAACATCGGCACGTGCCGCCATCTCGAAATAGCCGGTCCACGGGATGAAATGCGGCTGGCAGATGGCGACGACACGTTCGGAGGAGGCTGGCGGCATCACTCCTCCCGCCCCCGCAGATCGCGAACCACCTTTTCGTACCCCAGCGCCCAAGGCGAGGCCTGCCAGTCCCGGCACTCCCGGCAAATGGAATCCGCCCGGAAGTCGTTGTTGAGATGCTGCATGCGGTGGTCATGGTAGAAATCGTCGTGCCACTGTGCCTGGATCGGACTGTCCGTCAGCGGGCGGTTCACCAGCCCCCCCTGCCAATCGATGGGGCATGCCTTCAGTTCGCCTCCGTACCCGATCACCACCCGCCGCCACAGATGTGGACATGGCCAGCGCCCGGGCTCGGGCCCATCCGCCCCGCCGGCGACGCCATTCAGGCCGACATTGGAATTAAGCTCGCGGATCAGAACCTTGTCGACCAGCGGCACCCATTGAGCCTGGAAATCCTCGACCTCGTGCGCATTGCCCGGCTGGCGGACGAAACTGGTCATCACCTTCAGGTCCGATCCGCTTTGCCGCCGCAGTTCCAACAAGCGCAGCACATTGTCGCGCACCTGCCGGAAAGACAGCCCGACCCGAATTTTCCTGAAGGTGTCCTCGCTGGCGGCATCGATGGAGACATCGACCATGAAGGTGCCGCTGGTCAGCAGACGGCGGGCATTGGCGTCATTGAGAGCGGCGCCGTTGGTGGTCAGGCCCACCGGCCCCACGCCCTTAGCCGCCGCGTAATCCAACATGTCCCATATCCTGGGATGCAGGAGAGGCTCGCCGTCGGCGGTGATCCGCACGAAGTGGATCGGGCGGTCGACGCATTCATCGATGGCGCGCCTGAAGGCGTCGAAAGCCAAGAAGGTCGGGTTGTCCTGACCGACGAAACCAACCGATTGCGGACAATGGACGCAGGCGGCATTGCAGCGATTGGTCAGATCGAACATGACGTAAGTGGGAAAATCGGCGCATTCCCGACTTTCGAAACCATAAGGCGCGGCCATGCCACGCCTGTCAGTCATGGCGGCGCCAGGGGCGCCGACGTAACCGTGGGTTCCTGGGTCGGCCACCTCGAGATAGCCGGCCAGGGACCATGCCGGCGCGCGCGCCACCGCCGCGGCGGTACGGTCGGAAAAGCGCGTGTCCAGCAAATGATCCTCGTGGCTCACATATGCCCGCTGGTCATAGCGCACGCTAAAGGCGGTCGGATCGGCGACCATGGCCGCCAGAAACGCCGACATGCTGCCGACGTCGCCCCGCCGCAGCGCCTGGGGGGAATAGATCCGCACGCCGACCCCCACCGGCAACAGGCAATGTTCCCACTGGGTGAACATGTCAGGCCGAAAGCGCTCGAATTCGGCCAAGCCGTCCAGGGCGATCTCCACGTCCAGAAAAATCTGTTCGGCCTGAACATGAAGGACAGCCCCGGCGTCCGGAAAGGCGTCCAGAGCTTCACCCGGATGAGCAACGGGCCGCCATCCGCGCGGCCATCCGGACTGCGGATCATCGGTGAGCACCGCGACCATGCCGCCCAGGGCCGCGACACGCTCGACATAGCCGCTCAGCCTCCAGGCATCACGCAATGCCGGAGTCGCCGAAAAGGCCTCAACCAACACCAACAGATCGATCATGACACGTTCATATCCTTGGTCTTGGGTCCAGCCCCCACATGGCCAGAGGTAAAAAATGACACTCGTTTACTTCTGCTCTACACATTCGTCGCTAAAATGGCTGACTGAGGTGCAGAAAGCGCAGAAACCGTCGCCATGGCGGTTTCGTCAGGTAACTCTTATCGCGGAAGAAGCCCGTGTCAAAATTTTATCGCTATGGGTTCCAATGTATTGACGAAGACGACATTTCCGCTCTTTGCCAGGGGCTGAGGGGCGAACTGATCACCAATGGCCCGAACGTGGCCGCCTTCGAGGAAGCCATCGCCCGCCGCTGCGGCGCTGCCCACGCCGTCGCTGTTTCCTGCGGTTCGGCAGCCTTGCAACTGGCGGCCCAAGGCTGCGGATTGGGGCCCGGCAAGCGAGCCTGGACCTCGGCCATGACCTTCGTCGGCGCCGCCAACGCCATCGCCGCCACCGGGGCCGCTCCCGGTTTCGTCGACATCGACCCGCACAGCTTCAACGTTTCGCCGGAAACCTTCGAGGCCGCCCTGGTCGAGGCCGAACGGCGGGGCGAAACCCCCGACCTGTTCATCCCCGTCCATTTCGCCGGCCAGCCCTGCGACATGGAAGGCTTGGCCGCCGTCGCCCGGCGTTGGCGGGTGGCGATCATCGAGGATGCCTGCCATGCCCTGGGCGCCGCGGTGAACGGCCTCCCCGTGGGCGGCTGCCACAGTGGCAGCGCCGCCGCCTGCTTCAGCCTGCACCCAGTGAAGAGCATCACCACAGGCGAGGGCGGCCTGATCCTGACCAATGACGACGCCTTGGCAATGCGGCTGCGGCGGATGCGCAACCACGGCATCGGCATGCAGCCGACCTGCCCGGACGAGCCCTGGCGCCGGGAAATGACCGATATCGGTTTCAATTACCGGATGACCGAGTTCCAGGCCAGCTTGGGACTCAGCCAATTGAGCAAGCTCGATACCTTCCTGGCCCGGCGCCAGGCGCTGGCCGCATTGTACCGTCGAGCCTTCGCCCAGTGGCCCGTCCGCTTCCAACAGACCAATGCGTCCGACCGTCATGCCCACCACCTGCTGCCGGTGGTGTTCGACTTCGACGCCCTTGGCGTCGGCAAACGCGCCTTGTTCGACCAAGCGGCCGCACGGGGAATCTTCCTCGCCGTGCAATATTACCCGCCGCCCTTGCACGCTTATTACCGCCGTCAGGGTTTCGGCGACAATCAGTTCCCCGCCGCCGAGGACTTTTATCGACGGTCGTTCTGCCTGCCGATCCATCCGTCGCTCACCGAGGAGGACGTCGCCGACATCCATCGGCACCTCGGCGACGCAGTGGCGGCGGCCCGCTGACCGGGGGAAAGCGCATGGACCAGAATGATGCTGCATCGCGCAAGACGGTCAAGATCGGCGGCGTCGCCGTGGGCGACGGACATCCGGCGGCCATCGTCGCCGAATTGGGGGTCAACCATCTGGGTGATTTCGGTCGGGCCAAGGAGATGATCCATGCCGCCCACGAGGCCGGCGCCGACCTGATCAAGTTCCAGACCTATGTGGCGGAGGACCGCTACGACGTGACCGCCAACCCCAAGGGTCAGGCCTTCATCGACATGGTGCGCCCCTGGCAGTTCACCCGCGACCAGGAAACCGCCTTGTGGGACTACGCCCACGGCTTGGGTGTGCCGGTATTCACCTCGCCCTTCGACGCCGACAGCGTCGATTTCGCCGACAGCATGGGGTCGCTGGCCTTCAAGGTGGCCGCCTTCGAGATCACCAACCGGGCGTTGCTGCGCAAGATCGCCGACAAGGGCAAGCCGGTGGTGTTTTCCTGCGGCATGGCCAGTCTGGTGGATATCCGCGCCTGTACCCAATTGCTGGACGACCACGGTGTTCCCTACGTCATCTTGCACACCGTGTCGTCCTATCCGTTGGAAAAACGGCACAGCCAATTGCGGCGCATCCATGCCCTACGCCAATTGTTCGACTGCCCGATCGGGCATTCCGACCACACCGCCGGCACCGCCATTCCGCCCCTGGCCATCGCCGCCGGGGCCAACATGATCGAGAAGCATTTCACCACCACCCCCAAGCTGCGCCAGTCCGACAACTTTTTTTCCATCACCCCCGAGGAACTGGGCGAGATCGTCTTTGCCGTCCGTCAGGTGGAACGCTGGATGGGCGACGGTGCCTTCGGCATGCAGGAGACGGAAGAATACATGTACGCTTTCCGCCGCCACACGGAGTGAACCACCATGCGCGTCGCCATGCGCACACGCGGCGGCCCAAGTCAGGGCTGGGGCAATGTCTATCGTCTGGCCGCCGTGGCGGCGGCGTTGGCCGCACGCGGCCATGACATCGTCACCATCCTGGCCGAAGGCCCGCCCGAGGTGGCGGAAGTGCTGCGCCGGCGCGGTTTTCCCGCTCAAATCCTGGCCGACGGCCTGACGACCGAGGCCGAAGCCGCCATCCTGGCCGAAACGCCGCCAGCCGAGCTGTGCGTGGCCGAAATGCTGGACATCAAACCGGCACGCCAACGCCTGCTCCGCTGCGCCTGGCCCCGCCTGGTGATCTTCGACGACCTGCTCGACCAGCGTTACGACGCCGATCTCGTCGTCTGCGGCCAGGACTTGCCGGGATACGGCAATCAAGGCCTGAGCGTGCCGGACTGCCGTTTCCTGACCGGCTACCGCTATTTCATGGCCCCCACGGCCATTGCCGCCCATACGGGCACGCCGGCCCGCGCGCCGGCGTGCCCGCATCGTCTTCTCGTCACCTTGGGGGGGGGCGACTATCACCTGGCCTATGTCAAGATCGCGCAAGCCATCCGCGCCTTGCCCCACCCGGTGGCCGCCACCTTCGTCCTTGGACCGGCGGCCGCACCGCAAGCCATGGCGGAGATCGCCGCCATCTTGCCCACCGCCGCAATTCTGGGCGGAATCGATGCCATGGACAGCCTTTACGCCGCCCACGACACCGCCGTGGTCAGTGCCGGCTACAGCAAATTGGAAGCGGCGATCATGGGGGTTCCCGCCATATCGCTGGCGACCCAATGGCATCAGATCCCGCTGGGCGAGACCTTTGCCGCCCGCACCGGCCTGCCCTTCGCCGGCTATGCCGGATTTCTGGAGCCGGCAACGCTGACGGCGCTTCTGAAGTATTTACTGGACAGCCCCGCACGGCTGGACCTGATCGAATCCGCCCGCCGGGTGGTCGATGGCCAAGGGATGACGCGAGTCGTCGAAGCCATCGAAGCCCTGGTCCGTGAGCCCAGACCGTGAGCGCCGGCCCTCGCGTTCTCGCCATCGTCCTGGCCCGGATGGGCTCCAGCCGCTTTCCCGGCAAGATGCTGTTGCCCTTCGCCGGCCAGGACAGCGTCGTCGCGGTGACGGTGGAGCGCATGCGGGCCTGCCGCTGTGTCGACGAGTTCGTCTTCGCCACTACCAGCGAAACCATCGACACCCCCCTGGCCGAACTGGCCTCGGCCCTGGGGATCGGCGTGATCCGGGGCAGTCAGGCGGATGTGGTCAGCCGCATGGTTCAGGCCATGGAGAGCGCGAGCCACCCTCCCGACGTGGTGGTCCGGGTCTGCTGTGACAACCCGCTGGTCATGCCGACCCTGATCGACGACGCGGTGACCCAGCTTGTTCTGGCGGGAGCGGACGTCATTACCTATGCCGAACAACAGACCTTGCCCTTCGGCCTGTCCATGGTGGCGATGACCGCCCACTGCCTGCGCCGTATCGACGCCGAGGCGACGGCGGGGGTCTACCGCGAGCATGTGGAGAATTTCTGCCTGGAACGGACCGATTCTTTCCGCGTGGTCTACCAGAAAGCCCCCAACCACCTTTATTTCCCCGAACTGTCCTTGACTCTCGACACGGCGATCGACATGGTGCGGCTGGTGCATTTCCATGACCGCATCCGTCGGCAACCGTTGCAGGATCAGCCGGCGGCCTTGGTCGCCCTGGCCCGCCACTGCCGCACCTTGGTCCTGCGCGACGACCCCGCCCTGGATTCGGCCATTACCGCCACCTTCCTGCGTTGCGGCCTGGACGCCCCGACCTTGGCGGAAACGGCGCCGCCGCACATATCCCCGGATCTGGTGCTGATAATGGCTGATCGTCCGCCGCCGCCCGGGCTGACGGCGCCACGCGGCGTCATCGGCTGCCGCTGGCGCGACGGGCACGGCGGTTGGCATTTGTGCGATCTGGCCCGTCCCGACGCCCCCGCCGTCTTCCATCATCCATTTGTCCCCGGCGTCGGCATCCCGTCCCTGGCATCGGAAACGGTGTTCCTTTCGCTGCTGCCGCTGGCGGCACGCACGCTGGCCTGCGGCCCGTTGCGACCGCTGCCCGCCACCGCCGCCCTGGTGCCAGCGGACAAGGACGGCGGCGGCCGGCGGCTGGGCTTTGCCTCCATGATCGCGGCACAGTTCCCGCAAAGGCTGCGCGTGGCCGCCGTCCCGCCGGACACCCCCTGGTTCCAGACCCTTGCCGCCGAGTTAGAGCTGGCACCGCCATCGACGCGAATGATCATCGCCGAGCCCACCGGGGCCGAGGACGACGTCTTCATGACCTTATCCATCGACGCCCATGGCGCCATGTCCGTCCATGACCGCCGGATCGGCTGGCCCATCCCCTTGGGCAACCGCCATACCGTCAGCGTCGCCGAGGCGTGGAACCACCCCATGCTGCGCGGCGCCCGCGCCGACCTCCTCAATGCTGCTCCCGATCCTCTCTCACGACCGCCCCACCCCTTGGGAAAACCGGAATGAAACAAGGCTCCTTCGTCGTCCTCGCCCTGTACGAAGTTCACATGGCCTCGGCTGCGCTGATGATCGACGGCATCGTCGTCGCTGCCACCCACGAGGAACGCTTCACCCGGCACAAGAACGAGATGGGATTTCCCGTCCATGCCGCCCGCTATTGCCTGCAAGCCGCCGGCGTCTCGCCGTCCGAGGTGGACGTGGTCGCCATCCTCAACCACCATTTCGACCAAAACGGCGTCGCCAACCTGCTGTTCAAGCGCATGAGCCGCTACAGCCGCGAGGACTGGCTGGAGGAAAACGAGAAATTCTGGAAGCCGACCCTGATGGAGGGCCGGAATGTCGGGCGCAGCTATTTCCATCTGATGGGCGGATGGTCGCGCGTCGCCTCCGACCACCATTATGATCTGTCAGCCCTGAACGTCGATGCCGCCCCCGACGCCCTGGCCGCCGTCTTCAACGCCATGCGCCGCGACGCGGTGCGCCGCCTGCTGGACATTCCGCCCGAGCGCGTCCGCTTCCTGCCCCATTACATGTGCCACCATCACCATGCCTACTATTCCGGGCCGTTGCGCGGTTCCGGCGTGGCGGTCATCCATGCCGAGGGTGACGGCGGAGAATACAACCAGGCGGTTTCCCTCCCCACCCCCCAGGGACTGCGGATCGTCGCCGGCACCCGGCTGTTCAACCTGGGCCGTCTGTACCAGTGGATGACGCTGATGCTGGGCATGAGCCCCTATGGCCACGAATACAAGGTCATGGGGCTGGCCCCCTATGCCAACGACAAGGAACAGGCCCGGTCGCTCAAGGTGTTCGAGCGCTATTTCAAGACCGATACCGCCAGGATGGTGATCGAGTTCGACCAACGCCCGGCCGACATGTTCTATACCTTCCGCGATCAGTTGCAGACCCATCGGTTCGACGGCATCGCCGGGGCGCTGCAACAGGTGACCGAGGACCGGCTGGTGGAATGGCTGGCCGCCGTGGTCGCCCAGACCGGCTGCCGGAAACTGGCCTATGGCGGCGGCGTGGCCATGAACGTCAAGGCCAATCTGCGTCTGGCCGCCCTGCCCGAGGTCGAACGCCTGTTCGTGCCGCTGTCGCCGGCGGACGAAAGCAACGTCTTCGGCGCCGCCTATTGGCTGACGGAAGAGCACTTCCTGGCGACCGGACGCGCCCCCGACACCATCCCGGCCCTGCCGCACGCCTATTGGGGGCCGGATTACACCATCGCCGAAGCCCGCGCCGCCTTGGCCGCCATGGACCTTTCCGGCTTCGAGGTGAGCGAAAACCCCGAAATCGACCACATCGCCGCCCTGTTGGCCGAAGGCTGCGTCGTCGGCCGCTGTCTTGGGCGCGAGGAATTCGGCCAGCGCGCCCTGGGCAACCGCTCCATCCTGGCCCATCCCGGCCTGCCCGGCACGGTGGACAAGATCAACCACCAGATCAAGCACCGCGATTTCTGGATGCCGTTCGCCCCCACCATCCTGGCCGAATGCGCTGGCGACTACCTGGACAATCCCAACGGTCTGGATGCGCCCTTCATGACCATCGGCTTCGCCACCACCGCCAGCGGTGCCCAAGCCCTTTCCCAGGCGCTACATCCCGCCGATCGCAGCGCCCGCCCGCAGATCCTGGAGCAGCAGGCCAATCCCGCCTACCATGCGCTGCTAACGGCATTCCGCGCCCGTACCGGTATCGGGGCGCTGCTCAACACCTCGTTCAACCTGCACGGCGAGCCGATCGTCAGTTCACCGGCAGACGCCTTGCGGGTGTTCCGGCTGACCGAACTTGACGCCGTGTGGATCGAAGGTCATCTGGTCCGCCGGAAACGCGGCGCCTGATACCGCCCGGCCAATGAAAGGTCGAGCGGTCTGAAATCAGCACAGGGCGTCGAGCAGGCACACGTTGAGCGATCGCCCGCCGTCTTCGCGCAGGCACCGTTCGGTGGCGTGAAAGGCCGGATCGCCAAGATAATGATAGGTGCGGGCGGCGATCAGCATGCGACGCCAGAACGCCGTGTGCTCGCCCGCCTCAAGACCGTAAAATTGCTGGTACGGCCCCAGGTAGACGCTGGGCGATCCCAGGATGTTCTTGCGGAAAAAGTCGTAGCGACGGGCGGTCCGCATCTGTTCCGGCGTCAAGGTCAAGGTGCCGATCCGCGCCAACAGATCCAGATAGGAGCGCCGATCCCCCCCGACCCACGAAAAGCCCAGGTCGGTATAGGCGCCGCCGCCGGAATGGACGACCGGAATGCCGTCCATGGGCAAAAGGTAGCCGATGGTACCGAAGCCGGTGACCGCCTTGTCGAAGGCCCGGGCCATGTCGATGCCCATGACGTCGTGCGGCAGAAACAGGACATGCGGTGCGTCAAAGCGGCATTTCCACTCGGCGACCAGGGCGTCCTCACCATAGGCGGCGGTGCCGGGATGGGGCTTGAACACCCAGAACAGGGACGAATCGGCGACCGCGACCCGCAAGGTGTCCTCGATCCATCGGGTGATGGTGGGATAACAGAAACGGCCGTTGCTCAAGGGCTCGGACACCAGATGCGGGAAGATTCCCACCACCTGCCGGCCCATCGCCCGGCGGCGAATGTCGTCGACCCAAGTTTCCGCCTCGGCCAGGAACGACGATGACACCGACCCGTACCACCACGAATGGCGGATCGCCTGCTTGTGTGCGGTCTCCCGGTCAAGCCGGTCCGACGGAGTGGCGAAGACCGCGCGGAATGCCGCCTCGTCCATGGGAATGAAACGCGACCACGCCAACTCGGCCCCCGCCATGTCACACACCGCGCGGCGATGCTCGGCGGTGAAACGGAAAAAGGAAAAATCCTGGTACTCGAAAAAGAACACCAGACATTCCACATCCCGCCGGATCGCACTTTCCAGCACCGGGCCGAACGGAACGTAATAAGAGTGGCCGATGACCAGGGCGGCCACGTCCAGACGGGCGAACAAAGCGGCGGCCCAGCGCGCCACCGACAAGGCCAGCACCAGATCCTGGCCCAAGGCCCGCAGACGCTTACCCTGATCCGACGGGATCAGCCCTTGGCTGAAGCGGACGAAATGGGTCAGGCATTGCAACCCCACCGGGCTGCCATCGACCGAGCGCAATTCGACCAGGGCCTCGCACGCGGCCTCGACGCTGGCCATGCCGGCCAGGGAGGCGGCCAAGGCGTGATCCTCGGCGGTCGCCGCGGCGACCTGGGCGGCCAGATCCAGCTCGACGAAATCCTCGACACCGAACGACCGGGCCAGCAGGCGGGTGTTGTCCAGATCGTGATGCTCGCCCGACATCCACAGGCCGTGGGCCAACAATCCGACCAACTTGCCGCCGGTCACGAGCTGGCGATACTTGGCCAGCAGCAGCGAACGCAGCAGATAATGATAATCGCTGTGCATCAGATCGACCAGGATCACCCCGTCACCCGCCCCCCCGTGACATCCCAAGGTCTTGTGATTGGCCGCGCAGTATTCCCGGAACACCCCGATATCGCCGTCGACCCGCATGTGCTCACCCTTGCCTTCCATCAATCCGTCGGCAGAATTCCCGCCGCCGCCAGTTGGTCGCCCAGAACGCCGGCGATGAAATCGGCCCCCGCCGCCGTCATATAGGTATAGCGGGGATGGACGTAATAGTGTTCGACATCGTCGCGCAGGCTTTCGCGGGCATGGGCATAGGTGTCGAGGAAAGCGAACCCCAGATGCCGGGCGAGAAAGCCGGCGTAGCGCCGTTCCGGGATGGTGTCGAAGGTGAACCCCCAGGGATGCTGGGGAACCGGCTTGAACAGGGCGCCGCCGCGGACGTTGTAATAGGTCAGGTGCGGCGCCACCACCAAACGCCCGCCGCCGGCCTGCACCGCCGCGTTCCAACGATCAAGCAGCCGGGCGACGATGCGCCACTGATAGGGCAAGTCGGCCATATGGCCGAGAACGCCGTCGCGCAGCGACCGCACCTCCAGGTCCTTGATCTCGACGCGGTCACGCCAGTGGCGCAACCGCACCGGTCCCTGCCGAAAATCATCCAGGCAGGTGTACAGATGGGAACGGTCCAGCAGCCAGCGGTGCACCGACCGTTCGGTTCGTCCGGGCTTCCGCCGGATGGTTCCGTCCTCGTCGAGAAAGACCATGTCGTTGGTATGCGTCGCCGGCTCGACCGCCAGCCGGGTCAACGCGCCGTTGCCGTCCAAACCCCAGACCGGCTGCGACAACACGGGCGACTTGCCGCTTTCATGGGCGGTGATGGTGCGGCGCGGGTGATTGAGGTTCAGGTAATAAAGCACCAGATCAGGCCGGTAGGCGGCAATCTCCTGGTCGTAGAAATCGAAAAGCTGGCCGGTACCGTACAGCCGCACGGCGGCGTTCATCACCTCGACCCGGCGACCGGGCAGGCGGCCTTGCAAGGTGTCACGCAACCGGGCCGCCAAGGTCTGGTCGACCGGCACTTCCCAGCCCACCGCCGTGGTGCACCCCATCAAGGCGACCCGGTAGACGTCGGCCCCCTTGTCGGTGGTGTATTCGGTCGCGTCGTGCAGACCCAGCCGGTTGAAGCGGATGTCCACCGGTCGGCGCAGATAGCGGTGATGAAAGCGGAAGCGGTGACCGGGCCGCTGCATCCAGCCGCGGGTCGGATGCGGTTCCATGGCCGAGGCTTCGTCGAAGGCATGGCACCACAACCGCCACGGATTGGCACGGCGCAGGGCCAGTTCAGCCGCCACGCCGCCGCCGGCAAACAATGCCGCCAGCCATGGCGCCCAACTCATGGCCGTTGGCCCGACGGGACAATGGGGCGCCAGACCACGTACGAGAAGGTGTCGTCGAAACGGGTGCCGAAACGGTGACGATGCAAAGCCTCGATCTCGACCAGCCCCTGGCCTTCCAGTCGGCGCAAATGGGTCACCAGCCCGGACAGGTAATTGCGCTTGCGATGATAGCGCGCGGCCACCGCATCAAGCAGGTCGTCCTCGTCGTACAGTTCCTCCAGCCCCTCCACATGGACACAGCGGGCGGGGGCGTTGGCCAGCAGGTAATCCATGAACGGCGCGATGCGCTCGCCCACCTGTTCCAACGCGCCGAAGGTTAGCACCACCGCCCCCGCGTCCAGCCGCAGCGCCTGATCGGGGTTGAAGAAATCGAACTGCCCGCCACTGACCGGCCAGCCGAAGCGGTGGGCCAGGGCGTCGATGATGCGGGCCGAGGCCGCAGCCCAGTCCAGCCCATGGACCCGACAGCCCGGCAGTCCGGCGGCAAAGGCGGCGACGTGCGAGCACGAGCCGCAGCCGAATTCGTAAAGGGCGGGAAAGCCGCCGAGAAAACGCCCCATCAGCCAGGCCCGGAAGGTCTTGGTGTAGTTCTTGACGAAATGCGGATCAACCGGTTGGACATAGGCGCCATTCAACCGTATCCACTCACCCGGACGGATGTATTTGGGCACCAGCGTATCCAGATCACCATCCGAAGCCAGAAAGTCGGCGAGGTTCTCGCTCCAGCCCGCTTCCCATTCCGGCTTGCGCCCGCAACCGGCCACACTGACCTTGTACGGGTCGAGACGGCGGATCGCCTCCAGCAGGCAGGCATCGCGCGCGGCCCCATCCACAACACGGTAACCGAAGTCGAAAGCGGCCAGTTGCAGCGCGCACCAGCGCCGGACCTCGCTTTCGCTCCCCCCGAACAAAGTGGCCAACGCGGCGGCATCCAGACGGCGCAGGTCGCTCATCGCACGGGCTACTCCAGTCGGGCGTAAGACAAGGTCGAACCGAAGGGAAAGCGCTGGATGCGCAATTTGTTCAACCCCAATTCCTCGAACACCGCCACCGTCTCGCCCGGCCACACCTCGTGATTGAGCTCGTCGAAGGCGATGATCGCCCCCTTGGGCATGCGCGGCACCAGATGGCGCAGGGCGGCCAGCGTCGGCAGGTAGACGTCGAAATCCAGCCACAGCAGGCTGACCACCAGATGCGGGTTGGCGGCCACGTATTGCGGAATGGTCTGGCAGGCGTCGCCGCGAACCAGCTTGACCTTGGGGATATGCTTGAGTACCCGGTTGCGGTCCATCAGGGCAATGGCCTGTTCCAGGTCGTCCTGGGTGTCGATGGCCAACCCGCCTTGCTTCAACTGGGCGGCCGAACCGGTGCGGTCCTGTTCGGCCAGTTCGCTGAAGCCCTGGAAGGTGTCGAAGCCGATCACCGTGCGCAAATGGTTGAACGGCTCGAATACCTCGCTCAGGTGCACCCACGACATCAGCCCGCCGCCGAACAGCACCCCGCATTCGACGATGGAGCCGTGCACGTCGAGCACCTGCTTGAACAATTCGTACCGGCCGACGAAGCGCCGGATATCCTGGGTCGGAACGTATTTCGGGAAGTTCTGCAACTTCTCGACGTTAGAGCCCATGCTATCGGCGAAATATTGCTCCAATCCGGCGCGGAAATCGATCTCGGCCCCGGTGGTCCGCGACGGTTCCAGGAACCGCGCCGGATCGGTCGCACCCTTGTCTTGCTTCATGCTTTCCCCCGCGCTTTCGCCGACGGTTCATAGAACGTGCGGCTGCGATAGATGTCGATGATCTCGGCCATTTCCTCGGCGCTCAGTGGTTCCTGACTGGCGGCGGCGCAATTCTCGTCCAGTTCGGCCAGACTCATCATCCCCGGAATGACCGTCGAGACCTCGGGCGCGGCCAGGCAGAACAGCAGGGCGAACTGGGCGGGCGTACAGCCGCGCCGCCGGATCAAGGAATCGAACAGGCCGGGAGCGGCGGCCCAGCGGCGCAACTGGTCCTCGGGCCAATTGGCGCGATGGTCGCGCCCGGCGAAATTTTCGCCCCCGGTCAGCCGCCCGGTCAGATAGCCGAAGCACAGCGGCGTGCGGGCGATCAGGCCGGCCCCGGTCGCAGCGACGGCGGCGAAGGTACCGGCCTCGGCGGCGCGATGGTCGATCAGGTTGTAATTGACCTGGGTGCATTCGAAGTCGAACTCGGCCAAGGCCGCCGCGGCGTCGGCGGGTGAACGGGCCGACAGGCCGTAATGCCGGATCAATCCCTGGGCCTTGAAGCCGCGCAAGGTTTCCATGATCCTGGGATTCTCGCGCAGCGCGGAAAGGTCAGGACTGTGCAACTGGTACAGATCGACGTAATCGGTGCGCAGCCGTTCCAAGCTGCGGTGCAAGGCATCGCCCAGGTAAGCCGGCGAAAAGTCCTGGGGCATGGTGAAGCCGGTATGCGGCAGCAGGCCGCCCTTGGTGGCGATGATCACCCGGGAGCGGGCATCGCCGAGGGACCGGCCCAGAACCTCCTCGGCATGGCCGTCGCCATAAAGGTCGGAGGTGTCGAAGAAGGTGACGCCGCGCTCGACCGCCGCTTCCAGCACCCGCCGCGACTGGCCGTCATCCACCGGCCCATAGGAATCGCCCCCCAAACCCCAGGTGCCGAAACCGATGGCCGACACCTCCAGCCCGGTCCGTCCCAGCTTTCTGCGTGCGATGCCCATGCCTAGCCCTTGGTCTTGCTATAAAGCCGCACGTGGTCGCGGCGGTTTTCGTAGGCATCGACGAACCATTCGACGGTGCGGCGCAACCCCTCGCGGAAGGGAGTGTAAGCCATCCCCGACAGGGCGACGAAACGGGAATTGTCGGTGTCGCGGCGGGCGACGCTGCTGGGCTTGTCGGTATTGAAGAAGATACGCGCCGGATCGACACCCATGAACTCGGCGATCATCAAGGCGATGTCGCGGATGGAACTGGCCTCGGTCGTACCCGAATTGAGAACCTGATCGTCGTCATAATGATAGGCCGCCCACAGGAAGGCGCGGGCCACGTCCTCGGAGAAGGTGTATTCCCTGACCGGGCTACCGTCGCCCCAGATCTCGATGGGGTCGGCGCTGTCGCGGCCTTCATGGAAACGGCGGATCAGCGCCGGCAGCATGGGCGCGTCCTGGTAATTGAAATTGTCGTTGGGACCGAAGATGCCGTTGGGCACCAACCCCACCACCTTGAGCCCGTATTCGGAACGATAGGCGCGGATGGCCGGCTCGATCAGCCGCTTGGCGTAAGACGAGCCGTAATTGGACCCGTGCGAGGGCCCGGCATGCAGATATTCCTCGCGATAGGGCAAGGGGGCGTCGGGCGGATAGGCGCCGGCGGTCAGGGCCATCACCACCTTGCCGACCCCCAGCTTACGCGCCGCTTCCAGCACCGAGAAGGTCATCAGCGTGTTGTCGCGCAGCATGCTGGCGTGATGAGCGGCGCTCAGGCCAATGCCGCCGCTGACCGCCGCCAGATGGATGATGGCGTCGGGAGCGACGGCCGCGACGTAATCCTGCGCCGCCTTGGCGTCGGTCAGGTCGCAATCCTTGGAGGTGGCGAAGACGAATTCCGACGGATATTCGCCGCTGACGGCGCGAACCGCGGTACCGGCCACGGCGGAACTGCCGGTGACGAGAATCTTTCTGATCATGCTGTCCCCTGAACTGACGCAAGCACGGCGACGGGGTACGTTGCCGTATCGTACCATGAAAACTCGACGTTGAACTTGCCGCCACGACGAGCCCACAACAGCTTTTCCTGGGCGAAACGGGCCTTGTCACCGGCGAAATCCTCGGGGGTGACGACCATGCGTTGGGCCGAGGCATGCAGGCAAGCCGCCTGATCCTGCCGGGCCAGGGCGGCGAAATAGGCGGGAATGGAAAAGCTGAAATCGTATTCCAAGGTTGTGGGCATGACCGGAGTCGGCAGCCGCATGCGCTGATAGCGCACCACTTGGGCCAGTTGCCCGCCATCATGGGCGATGCCGGACCGGCCCAGGAACAGGCCGAGCATGTCCAGCAGTTCCACATAGAAATCGTCGGCCTGGTCGGCGATACGCAGAAAACTGGCTTCCTCCACCGCCCAATAGATGCCGCCGAATTCCGGCTCGACCACGCCCCGGCCTAGACCAGCCAGAATCTGATCCATGAACGCCTCATAGGCAGCCAGTTCGCGCCGCCACAGCGGGAAACGCCCGGCGGGAAAATCGCCTTCCGCCATGAAACGCAACACGTCGATCATCGGCACGCCCAGTTCACGGCGCAGATAGACGAACAGGTCGGCGGCCACCCGCAAGCCGATCATGGTCATGGCCGTCCATGAGAGGATGCCGGTGCGGCGCCAATCCTCCACCGGCATGGTGTCGGTGGCGACCACGTAGTCG
Organism: Magnetospirillum gryphiswaldense MSR-1 v2; assembly: GCF_000513295.1. Taxonomy (NCBI): domain Bacteria; kingdom Pseudomonadati; phylum Pseudomonadota; class Alphaproteobacteria; order Rhodospirillales; family Rhodospirillaceae; genus Magnetospirillum; species Magnetospirillum gryphiswaldense. Next base: position 4,279,462 of record NC_023065.1, on the reverse strand, counting down.
ATGTATTCCGCCACCAAACCGCTGTCATGCACCCGGCTGTGCACGCCGTAATTGACGTTGCGCCGACCGACCATGCCGTAGCGGGCCATGTATTCGGGCTCAGCCATCTCGGTGTTGGGATAAAGTTCGCACAAGACGATGATCAATTGGGTGACCACCGACTTTTCAAGCAGCACGGCGATGCCGTTGGCGAAGGATTCGTAGGTCTCCCCCGGCAAGGCGATGATCAGTTCGGAAAAAACCGGAATGCCCGCCGCCTCGAACTGGCGTTGCAGGCTTTCATAAACCTCAAGGCTGATATTGGCCCGCTTGGTCCGGGCCAAGGCCTCGGGGTCCAGGCTTTGGCGCGACAGGCCGATCCCTTTGTGCAGGCCGTTTTCGTGCAGCAGCTTGGCGATACGGAAAATCCGTTCGTCGGTGTTCTTGCCGTAAAGGTTGACCACCTTTTCCGGATAGCCGAAGCGCTTCTTCACCGCCACCATGTGGTGGGCGATATCCTCGTCACGCCGGTGCATGCCGAAATTGGAATCGGCATTGTAGACGAAGGTGATCTTGTTGCGACCGATCCAATCCAGTTCCGCTTCGACCCGCTCGGGGCTGAAATAGCGGTACTTGCGGCTCAGACCGCCCTTGCCCCAATAGCAGAAGGTGCAATGAAACGGACAGCCCCGGTTGGTCTCGATGATGACCTGGAAGCGGATTTCCGGGTGAGCGGCGATAAGCTCGTCGTACATCCCTTCAAGGAAGGGGGAAGGGTAGACGTCGAGATCACGCTCAAAGCGCCCGGCATCGGGATTGACGACGATTTCACCGCTGCCGTCGCGCCAGCCGACCCGGTCGATGCCGGAAAGATCGCGCGTGGTCATCAGGCGGCGCATGACCGCCAGGAACGGATCCTCGCCCTCGCCGGTGACGGTGACGTCGATTTCGGGATGCTCGCGCAGAAACCGGGACGGATCGTGCGGCACCTGACTACCACCGAAGATGACCACGCATTGGGGCCAGCGTGCCTTGAGCCGACGCACCACCTCGAAGCATAATTGCTCGTTCCAGATGGCGGCGGAAAAGGCGGCCACCGCTGGCCGGTCATAGGCGGCCAGGATGTCATCGGGGCTTTGGATACGGAAAAGATAGGGCATCCAGCGATAATGGTCGCGGACATCCGGGTCGGTGACGGCGAAGGAATGCAGCTTGCCGGATACCAGTGGCAAATACGCCGCCGATCCGATGAACGGGTTGTATTCATTGAAATACACCCGCGGACGTCCCTTTGTTCCGTCCATGCGCTCTCCTAAGCCTTCTGCCCGGTTGCCTGCCTTTATCCCCCCGTATCGGTTATGAATTCGCTAACGTCGCATCCACGCCTCGATCCGTGCCACCGCACCGTCCACGTCAAGCCCCCGCTCGCCATGCAGGCGGTCGCGTTCGCCATAGGCGAAAACCAGGGCCGGATCGATGGCCAGCCGCAACAGGGGGCGCAGCAGGCCTTCGTCGGCCATGAACTCGGCGACCAGACCGCCCAGGCCGCCAGGCGCCGCCTGTTCCTCGATCGTCACCACCCGACCGGCCCCGGCCAGGGCCGCCAGCAATTCCCCCCGATCGGGCGGCGACAGCCGCAACAGGTCGATGACCCGGCACGCGACCCCCGAATGGCGCAACGTCTCGGCCACGGCCAGGGCGCGATGGGTCATGATGCCGGTGGCGATGATCGCCACCTGCTCCCCTTCCCCCAGGACGCGCAGGCCGCGTGTCAGGTCGAATGCCCCCAAGCCCGGCCAGCGCCCGCGGTCGAAACGCAGATAGGCGGGACCGGGCAGGTCGCTGACCAAATCGGCCATCGCCCCGGCCACCCGCGATTCCGACGGCGACCATACGGTCATGCCGGACAAGGCCCGCATGATGGCGATATCCTCGGTGGCGTGATGGGTCGGCCCGTCCACCGAATAGGCATAGCCGCAACCCACCCCGACCAGCATGACCTTGGCCCCCATGACGCAGATATCCACCTTGACCTGCTCGAGGGCGCGCAAGGTGAGAAAACTGGCGATGGAATAGACCACCGGCTTGCGCCCGGCCATGGCCATGCCGGCGGCCATCGAGATCATGTTCTGCTCGGAGATGGCAGCGTTGACGAACTGCCCCGGCAAGTCGGCCCGAAAGCGGTCGAGACTGGGAGCGCCGAAATCGTTGGACAACACGACGACGGTCGGATCCTGACGGGCGATGTCGTAAAGACGCAGGAAAAAGGCGTCGCGCATGTCGACAGCGGAAAAATCCGTGGCGGCGTTCATCGGTTTTCCTCCATCAATTCGGCGCGGGCCTGGTCGATCAGATCGGCGGTGACGGCGCGGACATGCCAGGTGGGATCGTTCTCGAACGCCGCCACCCCCTTGCCCTTGACGGTATGGGCGATCACCGCCATCGGTCGGTCGGTGGGGCGCTCCGCCGCCAAAGCGTGGATCAATTGGTCGAAATCATGGCCATCGGCCACCTCGCGCACCTCCCAACCGAAAGCCCGCCATTTGTCGGCGAAGGGTTCGAGGGCGATGTAGTTCTCGGTGAAATCCAAAGAGCCGATACGGTTGCGATCGATGATGGCGACCAGATTGCCAAGGCCATGGTGGGCGGCGAACAGCGCCGCCTCCCACACCGAACCCTCGGAACATTCGGCATCGCCCAGCAAAACGTAATGAGCGTGGTCCCGCCCGGCGCGGCCAGCGGCCCAGGCCATGCCGCAGCCCAGGCCCAACCCATGCCCCAACGCCCCCGAGGTGGTTTCGATGCCGGGAATCTTGTGATCCACATGTCCGCCCAACCGGCATTCACCGCCGCGATAAGCGGTGTCGCACCACTGGGCGGGAAAATACCCCATATCGGCCAAAGCGGCGAACAACAGGGTCTCGCCATGGCCCTTGCTGAGCAGGAAACGGTCACGCCCGTCCCAGTCGGGGCGGCTCGGGTCATGACGCAGGACGCCGCCATAATAAAGGGCCACCAGTATCTCGACATAGGAATAGCAGGTCGAAATATGCCCGCCATGGGCGTAGCACATTTCCAGGACGCGCCGCCGCAATTGGTTGGCCTTGCGCTTCAAGTCGGCGACGGATTCGGTGGGCGGCATCGGGGTTTCCTTGCTGGGCGTGGCGATCACTCGGGCGGTACGTCAAAGCCGATGGCGGGCAGACCCCGGCGATGGCGGAGGATGATCCGCTCCCACGCCGTTTCCACCGCCCGCATCAGCGCGTCGGGGGCCATGGCCCGGCTGGTCTCGCGGGCGGCGGCCATGCGCTGACGAATGACCGCCAAAAGATCGGGATCATCATGCAGCCTGACCGCCAGTTGGATATAGTCGTTTTCGGTCCGGCACACCAGATCGTCGAGCCCCATGGCGGCGGACAGGACATGGCCGAAACGGGAATACAGATTGTCCCCGCACAGGGAAATCCGAGGCACATTCATGGCGATGGCGTCGTAACCGGTCAAACCGGCGGAATTGAACGGCACGGTATCGAGGTAAAGATCGGCGGCGCCGATGCGGGACATGTTCTCAAGCTCGGTGCCGACCCAATCGAAGACGTACAGACGGTGCGGATCAACCCCCGCCCGTTCGGCCAGCCGGGTCACCATCAACCGATCCAGCGGGGGCAGCACCAACCGGCTGTCCGGAGTGCGGGCCAGGATTTCCATCCACAACCGCAACGACCGCCACGTCACCTTCATCGCCTGGTGGTATCCCAGAAACACGAAGGCCCGTTCCGGCAGCCCCAGAAGCCGGCGCGGCATAGCCGGCACCGCTGCCGGCAGCGGCTTGGGCGGAATGTAGCTGCCCGGCAGACGGATGAACGCCTCGGAATAACGATCGTCGTAATGGCGATCGAACAGGATTTCGTTGCCGACGATGTAGTCCATGACCCCCGTCAGACCGGGACGGCCCAACCCCAGCCAGGTGGCCTGGACCGGCGCCGGGCGGCGCAGGAACACTTGCGGGATTTCCTCGGCCCACCAGCCCACGCTGTCGACCAGCAGGTCCAGACCGTCGGCGGCGATGCGGTCGGCCATGGCCGCTGCGGGCAGGCGGTCGATGCTGACCACCTGCCCCGGCCACGCGGCCAAAGTCGGCGGGCGGGGACGGTGGGGGCGGACATGGGCGGCGGCTTCCGGCGTGAAGGTGTAGACCCGGACATCGAAACGCGACAGGTCGTGAAAAGTGATGGCGTGCTGTTCCGGCGGCAAGTCCTGGTGCTGGAAGTCGGTCATCACATAACCCAGCCGAAGCCGACCATCCCCGGCCTGCGCCGGCAGCAACGGCAGCGGTGCGGCACCGGCGCGGAAAAAGGCCAAGGCATCGGTGGTCAGGCTGTCGAAATGGCCATCGTCGCCAGCCAGGAACGCCGCCGCCAGCAAGGCGCCTCCCCAAATGGCGGCACCATCGGCGCGGCTTCGGGTCAGGGCCGGCAGACGATGGGCCTGCCGCGACAGCGCCGCCGCCACCGTCTCGCCGCCCCCCGGATATCGTCCCAACACGGCGAAGGTCTTGGTGACGGCCATGATGTAATGGCGATCATCGGCCAGATACTGATCCCACAGCAGATCGACACCGCGCTCGTCGCCCTGGGACTGAACCAGCGAGCACAAGGCCAGATGGGCGCCCAGCATGTCGCCGGGTTCCGTTTCCACCGCCTGGGCGGCGAACCGTCGGTGGTGGGCCAAAGCGGTATCCCCAAGTCCGTCCAGGCTTTCCAGGTAGGCCAGAACCCAGCACCGCAGGGGATCGGGGTCGGTACCCGCCCCCACCCAGCGGGCCAGCAGATCCGGACGGGCCAGCACCCGGTCGAGCAGGCGGCGACGGGCGGCGAAGGCCAGGTCGATGTCGCCCGGCGCGGCCCGCTGGCGCTGCACCAGCAGGATCGACAGATGACTTCGGCACACCCCCACGGGCAAGGGCAAGGGCGGCATCACCCCCTCGGCCAGACACAGCAACCCCAGGTCCAGTCCGGCCTGAGACGAAAGCCAAGCCTCGCCCCGACCCAACAAGGCCCGGGCTTCGTCAACACGGCCCTCCATGACCAGAAGCCGGGACTCCATCGCGTCCAACTCCCCCGCCTCGGGGTTCCAGCAACGGGCTTGTTCCAGGGCTTGACGCATCCGCGTCAGGTTGGCGGCACCCCAACCGACCGCCGGCGGCACCACCAGCGACCGGCACGAACGCCCGGTCTCATCGGCCTGCCGCATCATGGCCAGGGCGGCGGCGGCGGCCCCGGCACGGAAACTCATGTCCAGGGATAATCGCCGGACCTCGGCCGCCTCGTCGCCGTGACCATCGACCCGCGTCAATTGATCAAGGGCCTCGTCGCGCCGCCCGACCCGTTCCAGCGTCTCGGCCAGCCGCAGATGCAGGCCGGGAAGGTCGGGGGCGCACGCCAGTTCCGCTTGCAGGAACGCCAGGGACGGCCCATCCCCCTCGACCCGCCGCAACGCCTCGGCCCGCACGACCGCCCAGGCGGCACGGTCGGACGGCCGTGCGGCAAGACCGTCCAAGACGGCCAAGGCCTCGCCATTGTTACGCATCGCCATCTTGGCCTCGGCAAGATGAAGGGAGGCCATGCCGTCGCCGGAATCCAGGTCAAGGGCACAGCTCAGTTCGAGCTGGGCGAAACGGGGGAATCCCGCACGCAAGGCGCACAGGCCGACGGCCCGATGGGCCGCGGCCAAGCCGGGGGCCAGCACACAGGCCAATTGCGCATTGAACATGGCGAGGGCGCCGCCCTCTTCCCGCCCGGCCTGCATTTCGGCTTGTGCCGCCAAGGCGGCGGCATAATCGGTCGATGTCACCACGCCCCCATGCCGACGGCAGATTTGAATGACGTAAATGCCGATGGGGAACCCGCATGCATGATCGTGGATTTACTTTGCGGATCCCCACTCAATCTTACTGGGATAGCAGCAGTCCACGCTTAACATATAATTAACGCTCATTTCCCGATATTAGATCGCCTGTAGCAACAGTTTTCCGAATGGAAAGCCTTTCGTGAACGCGCACCAGCAGAACGCGACGGTCGCCGTCATCACCCGCACCTGCAACCGCCCCCAGCTTCTGGAACGGGCCTGCGGCAGCGTCATGGCGCAAAGCCGGCGTGACTTTCTTTGGGTTTTGGTCAACAACGGCGGCGACCCCATCCCGGTCGAGGCGGCGGCGGCGCGGGCGGCGGCGGCGGGCTTGGCCGTCCAAGTACACCACATCGCCGCCATGGGAATAGAGGCCGCGTCCAATCACGGTATCCGCCATAGCGTCTCGACCCATGTGGCCATCCATGACGACGACGATTGCTGGGAACCGGAATTCCTGGAACGCACCGTCGGCTATCTGTCGGATCGGTCGCGTCTGGCCGGCGTCGCGACGGCATCGACGCAGGTGATGGAACGGTTGGATGCCGACGGCATCACTATCCTGTCCCGTGCCCCCTATCAACCTTGGGTGCGCGCCATCCATCTCGTCGATATGGCCCAGCGCAACCTTTTCCCGCCTATTGCCCTGCTCTTTCGCCGCGACGCCTGGGAACAGGTCGGCGGCTTCGATGAAGAACTGCCGGTATTGGGGGATTGGGACTTCAATCTCAAGGTGTTGCGCCATCACGATATCGGCTTCATCGCCGAAGCGCTGGCCAACTATCATATCCGTCCCGGCATCACCGACAGCGCCGACACCAACGGCAACACCATCACCGCCGGCCTCGACCGCTTCCACGAGACCGACCCCATAATCCGTAACCGTCTGCTGCGCCAAGACCTCGACCAGGGTCGCATCGGCCTGGGTTGGCTGGTCGCCCTGGGGCGACAACATCAGGCCATGTGGACGGTCTTGCGGGGATTGATGAAAAACACGAAGGACACCAAGCCATGATCGTCGACAAAAGCGAAATCGACGGTGTCCTTACCGTCACCCCCGGCATCTTCGAGGATTACCGCGGCTATTACGTCGAAACCTATAACCAGCATGACTACCAGGCCGCCGGCATCGCCGTCCCTTTCGTCCAGGACGACATTTCGGTGTCGCGCCGGGGCGTGCTGCGCGGGCTGCATGGCGATGCCAAGACCTGGAAGCTGATTTCCTGCCTGTCCGGAGAAATCTATCTGGCCGTCCTCGATTGCCGGGACTGCTCGCCCACCAAGGGGGCGTGGCAGGGCTTCACCATCAGCGACCGCAACCGAATGCAAGTGCTGGTACCGCCGGGGGTGGCCAACGGTCACGCCATTCTGAGCGAGCGGGCGATCTTTCACTACAAGCAGTCGGAATATTATGACCCCGGCAGCCAGTTCACCGTCAAATGGAACGATCCGGCGCACGGCATCTGGTGGCCGCTATCCGATCCGATCCTGTCGCAGCGCGACCGTTGAAGGACGCCGCCATGATCATCAGCCGCACGCCGTTTCGAGTGTCGTTCTTCGGCGGGGGTACCGATTATCCCGACTGGTACCGTGAGCACGGCGGCGCGGTGATCGCGGTGGCCATCGCCAAGTACTGCTACCTGTCGTGCCGCTGGTTCCAGAACTTCTTCGACGCCAAACACCGCATCGTCTACAACCGCATAGAATTATGCGGCGCCATTGACGAGATCGAGCATCCTTCCGTCCGCGCCTGTCTGCGTCATTTCGGCGTCACCGATGGCGTCGAAATCATCCACAACGCCGACCTGCCGGCACGATCGGGACTGGGGTCGAGTTCGTCCTTCACCATCGGCCTGTTGAACGCTTTGCAAGCATTGACCGCCCGCCCGCAACTGGGGCGCCAGGCACTGGCCGATCTGGCCATCCACCTGGAACAAGAGGTCATGGGGGAAAGCGTCGGTTCGCAGGACCAGATGATGGCCGCGCATGGCGGGCTGAACCGGCTGAGTTTCGACGCCAAGGGCTGCCGAGCGCATCCCTTGACCCTGCCGCAGGAACGCCTGGAGAATCTGGAACGGCACATGCTGCTGTTCTGGACCGGGCTGTCGCGCAACGCAAGCGAGATCGCCGCCCATCAGATCGGCAATATCGGGCATAAGCAGCCGGAATTACGGGCCATGCTGCATCTTGTCGACCAGGCCGAAGACATCCTGCTCGGCTCGGGAGACTGGGGCGAGATGGGCCGGCTGATGCACGAATCCTGGACCATCAAGCGCGGCCTGTCCCGGCATATCACCAGTGACCAGATCGACGCCATCTATCACACCGCCCGCGCCAACGGCGCCCTGGGCGGCAAATTGCTGGGCGCCGGCGGCGGCGGCTTCTTCCTCGTCCTGGCGCGCCCCGAGGATCACGAAGGCATCCGCGCCGCCCTAAGCCCCTTGATCTGCACACCGGTCAAGTTCGACCATGTCGGCTCGCAGATCATCTTCCAAAGCCGCGATTGACTCCCGAAAGCAAGGTGATCTAAATGAGCGAGCAACTTTCCATCGTCGTCACCGGAGGCGCCGGCTATCTCGGTTCGATCCTGGTTCCCGCCCTGCTGGCCCGCGGCCACAAGGTCACCGTGGTCGAGACCTTCATGTTCCGTGAAGCCGGATTGTTCGACGTCTGTGCCGAACCCAATTTCAACGTCATCCGCGGCGACGCCCGCGACGAGGCGCTGATGACGCGTATCACCGCCGGGGCCGATCTGGTCATCCCGCTTGCCGCACTGGTTGGCGCTCCGCTTTGCGACCGCGACCGCATCGGCGCAGTAACCACCAACCGCGATGCCGTCCTGATGCTGACCCGTATCCTGTCGCCCGAGCAGCGGATGATCATCCCCAACACCAATAGCGGCTATGGCATCGGCAAGCCGGGGATTGCCTGCACCGAGGACACGCCACTTAATCCCATTTCCCTTTACGGACGCGCCAAGGTGGAAGCCGAATTGGCGGTGCTGGAACGGAAGAATTCCATCAGCCTGCGTCTGGCAACTGTTTTCGGCATGGCGCCACGGATGCGGGTGGACCTTCTGGTCAACGACTTCGTCCATCGGGCTGTCACCGACCGGGCGGTGGTGCTGTTCGAGGCGGACTTCATGCGCAACTACATCCACATCCGCGACGTCACCCGTGCCTTCCTGCATGCCGTCGACAATTTCAACACCATGCGCGGCAGCCCATACAATGTGGGCCTGTCCGACGCCAACCTGTCCAAGCGCCAGCTTTGTGCCTTGATCCAAAAACAGGTTCCCGGCTTCGTCTACCTGGAAGCCCCGGTGGGCGAAGACCCGGACAAGCGTGACTACATCGTCTCGAATGCCCGGATAGAGGCCACCGGCTTCAAACCTGTCCACTCCCTGGAATCTGGCATCACCGAACTGGTAAAGGGCTACACCATCTTGCGGAACTCCCGCTATGCCAACGTCTGAGCGGATTGAAAGATTCCACGCCGAACATGCCCTTCTGATGGGCCATGCCGCTTTGCTCAACGAGCGCCCGGATCAGGCCTTGGACTGGTTCGAACGCCTGTGCGCCCTGAATGATTCATCCGAGGGCTGGCTCCACCAGGGCGTCGCCTTGCTGCGCCTGGGACGGATGGATCAGGCTCGAAAGGCGTTCCGCCATTGCCTGTCCCGGGGAGAACAACCCTGGGCCGAATATGCGCGACAGGCTGAAGGCGGTGCGGCGCAAGACGTGCAGGCGCACTTCCCGGCGATGTTCCTGCATTCGGTCTATGAACTGGCGATGGATCATTTTCGCCGTGAGGAATTCACTCAGTGCCTGGCGATGCTCTCCACCTTCACCACCGATAACGGCGAAATGCCCAATATCCTGAGCCTTTCGGCTCAAACCTGCCTGCGTCTCGAGCGTCCGCAACAAGCCCTGGCCCTGGCGGCCCGCGCGGCGGAATTGCGGCCCGAAGTCGCCCGTTACCATGCTATCACCGCCACCGCCGCCCTGGCGGCTGACCGACTCGACCTTGCCCTGAAATACGCCCGCGAGGCGGTCGCGATCCAGCCCGACCTGCATTACGCCTTGTCGACGTTGGCAACCGTTTTGAGACATATGGGGCAAACGCAAGAGGCCCTGCGGGTGATGGACAACGCCTTGTACATTCACCCCGACGACCCGGTCTTGCTGAAACAACGTGCCCTCATCCAGGCCATGGGCCAAGGCGCATCTGTCATCGACAATCACGCTCCGCCGCACGACCCGCAGCAAACGTCGCCGTCATAAGAGATGCGGGCCACCAACTGGCGGGCACCGCCTGGGGGCAGGAATTGCATCAGCACCTGGGCGATCCCCTTGGGCAGGGCCAGGCGTTCACCGGTCAGCCGCATCATCCGCCCGGCCCCGGCCCGATAATCATCGGCGCCGTCGCAGGCCGAAAATGCCTGGGCGAGAAAATCGGCGGTGGCGGCGGCATCGAGTTCCGCCACCAGCACGGAATCGCCGCGCACCATGGCGACCACCTGATCGGGGCCTTCATCGCCCGCGCGCAACTGGATTTCATTGGCGTGAAGGGTGGCGGCGCTGGTCAGCAATTCGGCGAAAGTGGCGGTCATGGATGGCCTCATCTTGGTTGAGGCGACCAGAAACGGCGAATCCGCCGCCTCGGCGTTGAGCTTGATCAAGCTGCCCATCGCCCCCATAGTCCTTGCATGAGCGCACCCGCCCTTCACGTCGAAAACCTTTGCAAGGCTTTTGCCGGCCAGATGGCGGTGGACGACATCTCTTTTACCGTCGCCACCGGCTCGACCACCGCCCTGCTGGGCGGCAACGGCGCGGGCAAGACCACCACCATCTCCATGTTGCTGGGCCTGTTGCTGCCCGATTCCGGCTCCATCCACGTGCTGGGCGAAGACATGGTGCGGCATCGCTATCGGGTGCTGCCGCGGGTCAATTTCTCCAGCCCCTACGTGGAGTTGCCGCACCGGTTGAGCGTGGCCGAAAACCTCACCGTTTACGGCCATCTCTACGGTATCCCCGACCTAAGGCACCGCATCGCCCAACTGGCGGAAGAACTGGACCTGACCGATATCCTGAAGCGCCCATCGGGCAAGCTGTCGGCGGGGCAGAAAACCCGTGTCGCCCTGGCCAAATCCATGCTCAACCAGCCGGAATTGCTGTTTCTCGACGAGCCCACCGCGTCCCTTGACCCCGATACCGCCGATTGGGTGCGCGGCTATTTCCGCGCCTATCAACAACGGACCGGCGCCACCATCTTGCTGGCCAGCCACAACATGGCCGAGGTCGAGCGTCTGTGCGATCAGGTACTGATGATGAAACAGGGCCGCATCGTCGATACCGGCTCGCCCGCCGATCTGTTGCTGCGCTATGACCGCGACGATATGGAACAGGTATTCCTGGACATCGCCCGCGACCGCCGCCAGCCCAATGAGGACAGGTGATCATGCTTTCGCTGCGCCGCATCGGCGCCGTCATGCTGCGGCACCTTTACCTCATGCGCGGATCGTGGCCGCGAGTGCTGGAAATGGCCTATTGGCCGGCCATCAACATGGCGCTGTGGGGCTTCACCAGTCAGTTCTTCAGCACCCATTCGTCGTGGGTGGCGCAGACCGGCGGCATCCTGATCGGCGCCGTCATCCTGTGGGACGTGATGTTTCGCGGCAATCTGGGGGTGGCGCTGTCGTTCATGGAGGAAATGTGGTCGCGCAATCTCGGCCATCTGTCGGTCAGCCCGCTGCGCCCGCATGAATTGCTGGCCGGCATGCTGGGCATGAGCCTGGTGCGCACCACCATCGGCGTGCTGCCGGCGGCGCTTCTGGCCATTCCGCTTTATCACTATTCGCTGTTCGACATGGGGCTGCCGCTGTTGGCGTTCTGGGTCAACCTGCTGGTGTCGGGCTGGGCCATCGGCCTGGGGGTGTCGGCCCTGGTGCTGCGTTTCGGCCTGGGGGCGGAAAGCATGGCCTGGGTGATGATCTTCGCCCTCGCCCCGGTGGCCGGCATCTATTATCCCATCGCCATCCTGCCCCAGTGGCTGCAATGGCTGGCCTGGGCGCTACCGCCGGCCTATGTGTTCGAGGGCATGCGGTCGGTGATGCAGGGCCACGGCTTCGATTGGGGCTTGCTTGCCGGCGCGGTGGGCTTAAATCTGTTTTACGTGGCCGCCGCCGCCCTGACCTTTTTGCGCGTCCACCACATCGCCCGCCGGCGCGGGCTGTTGCTGAACGTGGGGGAATGACCCATGCAAAGCCTGCCTTCCTATCCCGGCACTTGGTCGGATGTGGTCGATCTGCGCGATTTCTATGATAGCGGCCTGGGCCAGACCACCAAGCGCCTGTTGCGCCGCCATCTGCGCCAGTTGTGGCCCGATACCCATGGCCTGTGCATCCTTGGCCTGGGCTTCGCCACCCCCTTGCTGCGCCCGTTCGTCGCCGAGGCGGAACGGGTGATCGCGGTGATGCCGGCCAATCAGGGCGTGCTGCACTGGCCGCCGGAAGGGCCGGGCCTGACCGTGCTGGCCGATGAAAGCGATCTGCCGCTGCCCGATTCGTCCATGGACCGCATCGTGCTGATGCATGCGCTGGAATCCACCGAGCAGGTGCGCGCCATGATGCGCGAGGTGTGGCGGGTGCTGGCCGATGGCGGGCGGCTGGTGATCATCGTCCCCAACCGGCGCGGCATCTGGGCGCGGCTGGAGCGCACGCCGTTCGGCAATGGCCGGCCCTATACCGGCGGGCAATTGACCCGATTGTTGCGCGACAACATGTTCACCCCGGTATCGCTGTCGGGAGCACTGTTCATGCCGCCGACCAATTCACGGGTGCTGCTGCGCTCGGCCCCGGCCATGGAGGAATTGGGCCGGCGCTGGTTCCACACCATCGCCGGCATCCACATGGTCGAGGCGACCAAGCAGATCTACGCCGCCACCCCGTCACGAACCTCGAAACGGCGCGGCTATGTCATCGCGCCGCAGGGGTTCTAACGCTTGATGACTAACACGGTGCCGCCGCCAGATGCGGATGGCGGGCCCGACTATGCGGCAACGTCCCGCCCAATCCGCCGGCCTCAAGCGGCCAAAGCGGCAGATTGGCGCCCAAGGGCATGGTCGGGCGGTCCCAGGCCGATGGGGTGGCGGTGTAGTTCAGCACCGGCCCCAGGAAGGTCAAGGGACCGAAGGCCGGATTGTCGCGGGTCAGCAGATAAGGCGCGATCTCGGCCGGGGAAATGGCCGGAGGCGGCAATTGGCTGCGATCCACCTGCCCTTGCTCCTGCATCCACATGGCGGTCCGGCACAACGCCACCCGCACATGGTACGATCCGCCCTCGTCGGCGCGGCGCAACAGCGCCATCAGCGTGCCCAAGGCGCCAAGGAAACCGGTGACGTAATCGTTGGGATAGACCGATTGCAGTTGCGGATTGTCCGCCGTGCCCTGCGCCACGGTCATGCCGGTGGCCACCTGGGCCAGTTGCTCCCAGCCGGGGCGATATTGCCAGGGGCCGGCCCAGCCATAGCAATTGACCGAGACATAGATCAGACCGGGGCGCAATCGCGCCGCGTTTTCGGGCGAAAAGCCCAGCTTGGTCATGGCCCCGGGGCGATAGGATTCGACGAAGACGTCGCTTTGCCCGATCAGTCCCTGCAAGGTGGCGGCATCATCGGCATTGGTCAGGGTCAGCAGCGCCTCCAGCTTGCCATGGCCGGTATCCACGTCGAAAGGCGGCAACGCCGGCTGGGTCGGGCTGGTGATGCGCATGATTTCGGCCCCCTGCTCGGCCAAGGTCTTGCCGATGGTCGGGCCGGCGATCACATGGGTCAGGTCCAGCACCTTGGTGCCGCTTAACGGGCGGTCGCCGGGCAGAGCCGGGGCAAAGGGCTCGGGGGCGGAATCGGCGATCTTGACGATTTCGATGATCGGGGTGGCGGCGATGGCGCGGCCTTGTTCGGTCGCCAGCCATTCGGGGTAGGACCGCGCCACGGCGCCGCACAAGCCCTGGTCGGCGATGGCCTGTTCCAGCGCGAAGGCATCCCAGGTGGCCACCTTGTTGGCGATGTCGGTGGGGTTCATGGTACAGCCCAGCAGATTCTGCAAACCGTTGCGCAGCAGCGGGAAAGCGCCGTGCAGCATGATCCAGCGGCTGTCGCGGGCCGGATACAGGGCGACCAGCGGGTAGCTGGGTTCCGGCTGCGGAATGGCGAAGCCATGCTGCGACTGATAACCGACGCTATAGGCGGCCAGCGCCCCGGCCAGGGCATTGATGGAAACCTGCTGGCGCTGGCCCGAACGCCGTCGCCAGATTTCCGCCACCCCGGCGGCCTGAGCCGCCAGCACCGCCCCGGTGCATTCCCCGATGCGGAACACCGAGTTGATGACCGGGTCGGCCCCCGACAACGCCACGTCGGCGGTGGTCGGCCAAGTGATGCCCAATTGCGACAACAGCGACTGGTAGATCTGGTTGATCGACTGGGCCATCACTATCCTCCGGTTATGACGCCAAGATAAAATGCTATCTTTGCGAGCATGACAGAGTGCGAGCCAGGGACAAATATATCTTTGGTTGCGATGCGGTGGATTAACCGTTGCGACTGAGCACGAACAGCCCTTGGGCGGCGAAGATATTGGCCAGCCAGCCGGTCCCGGCCATGGGCAGCACACCGCCGTCGCGATCGAGCGCGATGCCGGTATCGATGCGGATATTCAGCACCCGGCACAATTCCAGGAAATCGCGGATGGTGCAGAAGTGGATGTTGGGGGTGTCGTACCACTCATAGGTCAGGGTATCGGTCACCGGCATGCGACCGCCGATGGCCAGACCGGCGCGCACCCGCCAATGGCCGAAATTGGGGAACGAGATGATGGCGCGCCGACCGATGCGCAGCATGTTGCTGAGCACATCCTTGGGCGCACGGGTGGCTTGCAGGGTCTGGCTTAAAATCACCGTGTCGAAGGCGCCGGCGGGATAATCCTTGAGGTCGGTGTCGGCGTCGCCCTGGATCACCGACAATCCTTGCGCCACCGCCGCCGACACCCCGGCCATGGACAACTCGATGCCGCGCCCGTCCACGTTCTTGTGTTGGCCCAGCCACGACAGCAAGGTGCCCTCGCCGCAACCGACGTCGAGCACGCGCGATCCCGGCTCGATCATGTCGGCGATCAGCTTCAAATCGACGCGCAGCGCGCCGTTGTTCAGGGTCATCATCATGATCCGCCCACCCGCGCCGGCAGGCCGCGATGCCGCGCCGCCCCTTCGATGAAGCCGCCCAAGGTGGCATGGAATTCCGGTTCATCCAGCAAGAAGGCGTCGTGGCCCTTGTCGGACTGGATCTCGACGAAGCTGACATTGGCGGCCACCGCGTTCAGCGCATGGACCACGGCGCGGCTTTCCGGGGTGGGGAACAGCCAGTCGGACGAGAACGAGGCGACGCAGAAGCGGGTCTTGGTGCCCCTGAAGGCATTGGCCAGCACGCCGTCATGTTCGGCGGCGAGGTCGAAATAATCCATGGCCCGGGTGATATACAGGTACGAATTGGCGTCGAAACGGTCGACGAAGGTCGAGCCCTGGTGGCGCAGATAGCTTTCCACCTGGAAATCGGCGCCGAAGCCATAGGAAAAGGCGTCGCGGTCGCCTTGCAGGTTGCGCCCGAACTTGCGGTGCAGCGCCGTCTCCGACAGATAGGTGATGTGGGCGGCCATGCGCGCCACCGCCAGACCGCGCTGGGGCCGGGTGTCGTGCAGCAGATATTCGCCGTTCTTCCAATCGGGATCGGCGATGATCGCCTGACGGCCCACCTCGTGGAAGGCGATGTTCTGGGCCGAGTGGCGGGCGGCGGTGGCGATGGGCACCGCCGAGAACACCCGATCGGGATAGCTGGCGCACCATTCCAACACCTGCATGCCGCCCATGGAGCCGCCGATGGCGCAAAACAACTGGTCGATGCCCAGATGATCCAGCAGCCGCGCCTGCACCTGCACCATGTCGCCGATGGTGATGACCGGAAAACCCTGGCCCCACGGCTGGCCGGTGGCCGGGTTGATGTCCTTGGGGCCGGTGGTGCCCATGCAGCCGCCCAGCACGTTGGAACAGATCAGGAAATAGCGGTCGGTATCCAGCAGCTTGCCCGGACCGACCAGATCGATCCACCAGCCAGGCTTGCCGGTCAACGGGTGGGGATCGGCGACGTAATGGTCGCCGGTCAGGGCGTGGCAGATCAGGATGGCGTTGGATTTGTCGGCATTGAGGCGGCCATAGGTCTGGTACGCCACATTCACCGACGGCATCTCCACCCCGCAATCCAGACGGATGGGACGGTCCAGCCCCAGCTCGACACTGAGGCCAAGCGGGTTGTGGTCGGAACCATCGACGGCAGAGGCGGAAGTGGGGGCGGACATGGCGGAAACGGCAATCCTGGTAAGCAAGGTGACGATTAGCTATGGATGCGCCCCCCCCCTGTCAACGTTTTCTTTGATTTCGCCACGATCAGGCACTAAACCTATGCGGCTTTGCAGCAGAAACCTAAGCAATGATGATGACCACAGATTCAGCCGACCTTGACCGTATCCGCCGCGACATCGACCGCATCGACGATCGTCTCCACGATCTGTTGATGGAACGCGCCGCCTTGGTGGAGAAAGTCGCCCAGGCCAAGGCCCCCGACGTTTCGGTGGCCCTGCGGCCGGGGCGCGAGGCCGAAATCATGCGCCGCCTTGCCGGGCGCCATCAGGGCCGTTTCCCGTTGCCGGCCCTGATCCGTATCTGGCGCGAGATCATGGGCGCCCTGGTCGGCCTGCAAAAGCCGTTTTCCGTCGCCGTCTGCCAGCCCGAGCGCGGCGATGGGTATGTGGAACTGGCCCGCGACCATTTCGGCGTGGTCTGGCCCAAAAGCGTGTTCTCGTCGCCCGGCCAGGTAGTGCGCGCCGTCGCCGATGGCCAGGCCGCCGTCGGCGTGGTGCAATTGCCCCATGAAAACGACCAGGAACCGTGGTGGCTGTCGCTGACCACCGGCTCGGGTAACCTGCCGCAGGTGGTGACCCGTCTGCCGGTGCTGGCCATGCCCGATGTCCCCGGTCGTCCCGAACCGGTCGAGGCCTTCGTCATCGCCTGTCGCCCCCATGACGACACCGGCGCCGACCGCACCCTGATCGCGGTGGAAACCAGCCCCGACCTCAGCCGCGACCGCCTGCGCGCCTTGTTCGCCACCGCCGGACTGGACAACGTCGCGGTCATCGCCACCCATCGCGCCGACGACCACAGCCTGTATCTGTGCGAGCTCGACTGTTTCGTCGGTACCGCCGACCCACGCCTGACCGTCCTGGCCGGCGGTAAGGACGTCATCCGCCATGTCCGCATCATCGGCGGTTACCCGCTGCCGCTTTCCGTCTGATTTCCGTCTTCCGCCCGTTATCAGGAGTTTTGATCGCGATGACCGCCCCCACGCCCCGTCCCGGCATCATGGACATCCGCCCCTATGTGGGCGGCGAATCCGCCCTTGAAGGCGTGAGCCGGGTGATCAAGCTGTCGTCCAACGAAGGCGCGCTGGGCCCCAGCCCCAAGGCGATGGAGGCGTTCCGCGCCCAGGCCGCCGACATGCACCGCTACCCCGACGGCGGCGCCACCCGTCTGCGCGCGGCCCTGGCCGCCCGCTGGGGTGTCGACGCCGAACGCATCGTCTGCGGCGCCGGCTCGGATGAATTGCTGGGCATGCTGTGCCGCGCCTATGCCGGCCCCGGCGACGAGGTCTTGTACTCGGCCCACGGTTTCTTGATGTACGCCATCGCCGCCAAGTCGTGCGGCGCCACCCCGGTGACGGCGCCGGAAGTGGATTTGACCGCCAGCGTCGACAATCTGCTGGCGGCGGTGACGCCCCGGACCAAGATCCTGTTCCTGGCCAATCCCAACAACCCCACCGGCACCTATCTGTCGGCGGACGAGGTGGCGCGCCTGCGCGCCGGTCTGCGCCCCGACATCTTGCTGGTGATCGACGCGGCCTACGCCGAATTCGTCTCGAAGAACGACTACACCCCGGGCATCGAACTGGTGGATGGCAGCGACAACACCGTCATGTGCCGGACGTTCTCGAAGATTTTCGCCCTGGGTGGTCTGCGTCTGGGCTGGGCCTATTGCCCGCCGGGCATCGCCGACGTGCTCAACCGGGTGCGCAACCCCTTCAACGTCGCCGCCCCGTCCCTGGCCGCTGGTGTGGCCGCCCTGGAAGACACGGCCTTCGCCGATCTGACCAAAACCCACAATGATTATTGGCTGCCGTGGATGCAGGCCGAGTTGGCCAAGCTGGGCCTGCCGACCACCCAGTCGGTGTGCAATTTCGTCCTGGTCCAGTTTCCCAAGGAGGAAGGCCGCACCGCCCAGGCGGCCGATGCCTGCTTGCGCGCCCAGGGCATCATCACCCGGGCCATGGGCGGCTACGGCCTGCCCGACTGGCTGCGCATCACCGTCGGCACCGGCGAGGAAAACCAAATGGTCATCGCCGCCATCGCCGCCTTCCAGGCAAGTTGGAACTGACATGAGCTCCCCCCTGTTCGGCACAATCTGTCTGGTCGGCATCGGCCTGATCAATTCGTCCATCGCCCGCGCCGCCCGCCTGCACGGCTTGGCGGCCCGCATCGTCACCTTGGACGCGTCCGAACAGGCTTGTGAAACCGCGCTCCGGCTCGGCATCGTCGATGCCGCCGGCAGCGATCCGGCGGCGTTGCTGGCCGAGGCCGATCTGATCATGGTCGGCACCCCGGTCGGCGCCATGGCCGCGGTGGGGCAGGCCATCGGCCCGCATCTGAAGGCCGGCGCCATCGTCTCCGACGTCGGTTCAGTCAAGATGGCGGTGGTGCGCGACCTGCTGCCGCATCTGCCCGACACCGTGCATTTCGTCCCCGGCCACCCCATCGCCGGCACCGAGCATTCCGGCCCCGAAGCCGGTTTCGCCGAATTGTTCCAGGGCCGCTGGTGCATCCTGACGCCGTTGCCGGGCACCGATCCGGGCGCCATCGACAAGGTCACCCAATTGTGGACGGCCATGGGATCGATGATCGAGATCATGGAGCCCCTCCACCACGACAAGGTGCTGGCCATCACCTCGCACCTGCCGCATCTGATCGCCTATACCATCGTCGGCACCGCCAGCGATCTGGAAGGCGACATGCAACAGGAAGTGATCAAGTTCTCGGCCTCGGGCTTTCGCGATTTCACCCGCATCGCGGCCTCCGACCCGATCATGTGGCGCGACATCTTCCTCAACAACAAGGAAGCGGTGCTGGAAATCATCCAGCGCTTCACCGAGGATCTGACCGCCCTGCAACGGGCCATCCGTTGGGGCGAGGCGGAAACGCTGGAAACTCATTTCCGCGAAACCCGCGCCATCCGCCGCGCCATCATCGACGCCAAACAGGCGTAGTTTCAGCCCCTCAGGCGCCGGGCGCGAAGCGTACCGCTCCGCTTGGCTTACGCGCGCATAAGCGCGCGGGGCCTCAATGGCCCAGTCCCTCGGCCTGGCCTCGCTCCGCCCCTCAGGCGCCGGGCGCGAAACGGGCGTTACGCACTTTTCCCCAGCCATGGGTTGACTCCGCCCCCCTGATCCGTGCGACCCTTCGCGTGTGCAACAGCGGGAGGAAATGATGGCGAACAACATCAACGGCCTGGATCATGCCGTCATCGCCGTGCGCGACCTGGGACTCGCCGACGCGGTGTTTCATCGCCTGGGCTTTACCCTGACGCCGCGCGGCGAGCACCCGGAATGGGGAACCGCCAATCACTGCATCATGTTCCGCCAGGATTACATCGCCCTGCAAGGCGCCGTCGGCGAGGGCGAGGTCGCCGACGAACTGCGCGCCTTCACCGATCTCCGCGAAGGCCTGCACGGCATTTCGCTCGGCACCGATAATGGCGCGGCGGTGGTGGAGCGTCTGCAAGCCGCCGGTTTCGACGTGCCGCTGCCGCGCTCGCTGTCGCGACGCATCGAGACGCCGGACGGCACCGCCACCTTGATGTTTTCCGAAACCCTGCTGCCGGCGGCGGCGACACCGGGCATCCACACCCGCGTCACCCAGCACATCACCGCCGAGCGCGAACGCTTTCCCGAATGGCTGGACCACCCCAACACCGCCATCGGCATCGCTTCGGTCACCGCCATCGTCGCCGAACCGGTCGAGCTGACCACCGCCTGGGATCAGGTTCTGGGTCCGCACCGGTCGGTGATCACCGACGATACCGTCACCATCCATACCGGACGCGGCATGATCTTCCTGTCGCGGCCCGACGACCTGACCCAATTGCACCCCGAGGCCGAGTTGGACGACTTGCCGCCCGCCCCGGCCCTGGTCGCCCTGGCCGTGCTGGTGGCCGACACCGACCGCGCCGCCCAGTGGCTGAAGCATAACGAAGTGGAATTTTCCCGCGACCGCGAAGGCACCATCCGCATCCCGCCGTCGGAAGCCTGCGGCATCCACCTGGAAATGGTGAAAGGTTGATCATGCGCACTTTTCTTCGCCTGCTGCTGATCCTTGTCCTGCTGGCCCCGACTGCGGCTTTCGCCGCCAAGGACGGCGAATCCCGCTTCGCCGGTGCCGACGGCGTCCTCATCCACTACAAAAGCTGGGGCAAGGGCAGCCCGGTCATCCTGATCCACGGCTTTACCCTGAACCAGAGCTTCTGGCGCCATCAGGTGCCGGAATTGGCCAAGACCCATCGGGTCATCGCCCTGGACCTGCCCGGCCACGGCCAGTCCGGCAAGCCGCGCGACACGGCCTATACCATGGATTTCTACGCCAGCGCCGTCGAGGCGGTGGCCAAGGATGCCGGTCTCGACCACACCGCCCTGGTCGGCCATTCCATGGGCCTGCCGGTCATCCACACGGTGATGCGGCGCGGTCAGTTGAAGGTGGACAAGGCCGTGTTCGTCGACGGTGCCATCTTGGCCCATTCCAATGATCCGGCGGCCCAGGCGGCCCAGGCGGCGTGGATGCAGGCCATGATCGACGGCCTGAAAAGCCCCGGCTACCGATTGGTGCTGGAACAATTCTTCCAGGGCATTTCCAGCAAGGTGACGGCCAAGCAGAAAAAGGAATTGCTGGACACCTCGCGCGCCGTCGACCAGCACGTGGCGGTCAGCACCTTCGAGCATTTCGCCGATGCCGCGGTCTGGGCACCGGCCACATACGACATCCCGGTGCTGGGGCTTTATGCCGCCGTGTCGCAAATGGGGGTCAAGGAATGGCTGGCCGTCAATTACCCCAAGGCCAAGCTGGAGGTATGGAGCGACGTCGATCACTTCCCGCAATTGACCCAGCCGGCCCGGGTCAACAAGGCGATCATCGCCTTTCTCAAGTAAGCGCTTGACCACCCTCAAGGGCGGGACATGGCCACAGGGATAGCTTGAGCACATCCCTGGAACGATTTCGGTTCGCAGCCATGTCCCCGACCCTTGAAACGCTGAAGCAGATCATCGACCCCGACGTCGGCATCAACATCGTCGATCTGGGGCTGGTGCAATCGGTGCATGAAGAGGATGGCCAGATCAGCATCGCGCTGATCATGACCACCCCGGCCTGCCCGCAATCGGGCTATCTGCGCGACGAAGCACGGCGCCTGATCCCCGGCGCCCGTGTCGACATCCTGGAAACCCCGCTGTGGGAGCCGGCGCGCATGAGTGCGGCGGCCAAAGACCAATTGGGATGGTCGTGACCATGCCGCGCCTGCCCTTCCTGATGCTCGGCGCGGTATCGCTGCTGACCGGTCTTGCCGCCGGGCTGGCGCGGCTGGGCTGGAACCTGCCGTCGCTGGTCTGGGCCGATATCCACGGACCGCTGATGGTCTGCGGCTTTTTCGGCACCGTCATCGGCCTGGAACGGGCCGTCGCCCTCAACCGGTCCTGGGGCTTCGCCGCCCCCGCCGCCACCGCCGCCGGCGGCATCGCCCTGCTGGCCGGCTGGACCGTGCAAGGGGCGGCACTGTTGACCATGGGCAGCCTGCTGTTTCTGGCCATGGCCGTGCAGGTGTCGCGCCGCCAGCCCGAGGCCTTCACCCGACTGATGGCCCTGGGCGCCCTGTGCTGGGCCTTGGGCAACGCTTTATGGCTGACCGGCGCCTCGGTCGCCGAGGTGGTGGCGCTATGGGCCGCTTTCCTGGTGTTGACCATCGCCGGCGAGCGGCTGGAACTATCGCGCTTTCTACCGCCCAGCACATGGCGCCAGCCCAGTCTGGCCGTGCCCTTGCTGCTGATCGGCGTCGGCGCGGCGCAAAGCGTCATCGCCGCCGGGCCGGCCTGGACGGTGTTGGGCATGGGCTTGCTGCTGCTGGTGGCCTGGAGCCTGTGGAACGATGTCGCGCGGCGCACCATCCGTCAGTCCGGCCTGACCCGCTATGTTGCCGTTTGCCTGCTGTCGGGCTATGTCTGGCTGGCCGTTTCCGGCCTGCTGATGCCGGCCCTGGATGACGGTCTGGCCGGCCCCGCCTATGACGCGGCCCTGCATGCCTTGTTCGTCGGCTTCGTCTTTTCCATGGTGTTCGGCCATGCCCCGGTCATCCTGCCGGCGGTACTGGGGCTGCGGCTGCCATACCATCCGATGTTCTACGCACCTTTGGCCGTGCTGCATCTGTCGCTGGCCGTGCGTCTGGGCGGCGACCTGCTGGAGATAACGGCTGCGCGCCAATGGGGTGGATTGCTGAACGCCGGGACCATCGTCTTGTTCATCGTCCTGACCGCGTCACGGGTGATCGGAAGCCGCAAACGACACGCGGCTGCAAATGGAACTTGATGGAAAAGAACCGGTAGACCCTTTCTCCTGTGGGGGCATGAGTGCCGGATTCGCATGGACGCAGGGTTGGCACGTCGCCACCGCCGACGGGACGTGAAAAAGACGTAGATAGACGCCAATAGACAATAAACGCCCTCCTCCCTTCCATAGTATACTCTACCACTACATGCGGTATGGTCGCTGCTCACGGGATGGGGGGTAGCCATGCTGGGTTCTCGATTTGACATCCGCCGCAGCTTGAAGGCCAGGTTTGCTGTGTCCATGGCCCTGCTTCTGGCCGTGATCTTCACGGTCACCGGTGTGGCCATGGTGCGCAACAACGCCGACGAGCGGCTTGCCCTGGTCGAGCAACGGGGCCGATTGCTGGTCTCCATGCAGGCCGACAGCCTTATCGCCCCTGTGTGGAACGTCTACGGGCCGCAGATCGATGCGGTCTTGGCGGCCTGCCAACGCGACCCCGCCGTCGAACAACTGCGAAACGAGCAGGTCGCCGACGTGCAGTTGGCGACCCGTCAGGCGATGGCGGCGATCGAGGATATCGGCCGTACCATTGCCGATATCAGCACGGTCAACACCACCATTGCCTCGGCCGTGGAAGAACAACAGGCGGCCACCCGCGAGATCGCCCGCAACGTCGACGAGGCCGCCGGCACGGTGCTGGACGACGCCCGGCAATTATCCGCGACGGCGCCCGAACTCAATCGCGAGGTCCAGGGATTCCTTGCTCGAGTCGATGTAACCTGATCGGCATGCAGACCATCGGTCGGGCGGTATTAATATTATGCCAAGTCCCGATGAACTCGACTCATCGAGACTTGGTTAGGCCCCTCTGCCGAAGGCGGACATTGTCCGCAGCGGGCCGCGCGGCTTATGCCGCGGGAGGCAAGGGGGGCGGAGCAACCCGCCCGCCGTTTGAGGGCGCCGCTGATCGGTTCCGATCGGCGGGACATGGTATTAGAGGGAGATGAGCAATGATTCGTTTCTTTGTTGTGGCTTGCATCTCATTGGTGCTTCACGCCACGGCGGCGCGGGCGGAAACTAACCCCGCCCTGATCGCCGAATGTTTTGACGCCGAGCCGCGTTATTACATGGAGGGAATCAAGGTAAAGGGACTGGGGATCGAGCTCCTCCAGTACATCTCCTCAAAGGCCAGCCGCAAGATAACCTATCGTGACGAGATTACTCCGCTGGCGCGGGCGGAAAATAACCTGCTGGCCGGCGACATCGACATTATTCTCGGAATTGGAAAAACACCGGCCCGTGCGCAGAATTATGTGATTGGTGAAAGTCTGTTTGAACAATCGACAATGGCGGTTGTTCGGAAAAACGACACCACGACATTCAAGACCCTTAAGGATTTCGTCGATCTCGGTGATCGCGGCGTGGTCCTGGGCGTCCGTTCGGCTTCGGTGACAACCGCCTTGAAAAGCGTGCCCGGCCTTGTGGTCGACGATGCCGCCAACAACATTGAGCAGGCGCTTGAGAAGCTGGTCGCCGAGCGGGGCCGGGTCGCCATCTACAACAATGTCAACACCCCCTTCGTCATGAAGAAGCCTCAGTTCGCCGGCCAGCTCAAAGTCGCCGACCTGGACTTCTCGTTGGCCTCCAGCCTTGTCGTCACCCCCCAATACATCATGTTCTCGAAGAAGGTCAGTCCAGAGACCGTCGCCGAAATCAATGGGATCATTGCCAAGGGCAAGGAAAACGGCGATATCGGGAAAATCCTCGCCAAATACGATATCAAGTGAGCGGCGCAGAAGGGAGGGCGGCGTCTTTGGCCAATGACGCGTCGCCCCCTTCCTCTGCCCTCAAATGCCCCACCTAACGCCGCGGCTTGGCCCTGGCGGTGGGTTCCGCCTGCATGGGATCGTCGGGCCACCAATGCTTGGGGTACTGGCCTTTCAGATCGGCCTTCACCGCGTGATAGGCGTTGGCCCAGAAACTGGCCAGATCGCGGGTCACCTGCACCGGACGCCGGGCCGGGCTCAGCAGGTGCATCAAGACCGGCACCCGGTCACCGGCGATGCGCGGCGTCTCGGCGCAGCCGAACATTTCCTGCAAGCGCACCGCCAGCACCGGTTCATCGCCGTCGTAATCGATGGGCACCCGCGACCCCGACGGCACCGAAATATGGGTGGGGGCCATCTCGTCCAGGCGCTTGCCCGCCTGCCAGTCGAGCAACCCGCGCAGGGCCGCGTTCAAATCCAGCTTTTGCAGATGGGCGCGGCGGGTGATGCCGGTCAGATAAGGCAGCAACCACTGGTCCAGCGTGTCGAGCAGGGCCTGATCGGACAGATCGGGCCAGCCGCCCTCGGCATCGTGCCGACGCAGGAAAGCCAGCCGGCGGCGGAATTTCTGCAACTCGTCGGTCCACGGCAGACAGGCCAGCCCCATCTGCCGCACCCCTTCGGCCATGGCGGCGGCCAGGGCATCGGGCGCCACCTTGTCCAGCCGCCGTTCCTCTAAGGTCAGCGCGAACAGGCAGGTGCGACGGGCGGCGGTAACCACCTCGTCCCGGCGATCCCAGCCCACCTTGTCTTCGATCCGGATGGACTCGGCGAAATGCGCGTCGATGTCGGCACGGGTCAGGGCGGCGGCCAGAAAAATGCGGGCCTCGCGTTTGTCGCCGTCCAGTTCCACCGCCACCAGCCAGTCTTGCGCCGCCAGCGGTTCATGATCCTGGAAAAAGGCGCCGCGTCCGCCCGACAGGGCGTAGCGTGGCTCGCCGCCCGGACGGCGCTTGGCGATGCGGTCGGGATAAGCGAAGGCCAACAGCACGCCGCACTCCCTGGCGTCGCCGTCCTGCTCGCCCATCCTCAATCCCAGGCGGCGGCGCCAGTCCTTGGCCGATTGGCGGACGCGGGCCAAGGCACCGCGATCGACACCCTGGCCATGGCGCGGGTCCAGACCATCGCCGCCGCGTAGGGCATCCAGACGCAGGCGGATGTCACCGTCGCGGCCGCCGCGTTCGGCCCGCAACACGTCACGTTCCGACAACAGGGCGGCAATGTCGCAGGCCAGACCGGCGACGCCCATATCCCGAGCCCGCAGCACCATATGGGCCAGACGCGGATGCATGGACAGCCGGTTCATGGCCCGGCCATGGGCGGTCAGGCCACCGTCTTGGTCCAACGCCCCCAACTCGGTCAACAATTCGCGCGCCTGGGTCAGGGCGGCGGCGGGCGGCGGATCCAGCCAGGCCAGTTGGTTGGCGTCGCGGATACCCCATTGCGCCAAGTCCAAGGCCAGGGGGGCCAAGTCGGCATCCTGGATTTCCGGCGGCGAAAAGCCCGCCAGCGCCCGGTCCTCGGCTTCCGACCACAGCCGCCAGCACATCCCCGGCGCCTGTCGTCCGGCACGGCCCCGGCGCTGGTCGGCGGAGGCGCGGCTGACCGCCACGGTGACCAGCCGGGTCATGCCCGAACTGGGGTCGAAACGCGGCAGCCGCATCTGGCCGCCATCCACCACCACCCGCACGCCGTCGATGGTCAACGAGGTTTCGGCAATCGAGGTGGCCAGCACCACCTTGCGCCGACCGTCGGGCAACGGACGGATAGCGCGATCCTGGTCGGCCTGGGACAGATCGCCGTAAAGCGGCAACACCTGGGCGGCGCAGTCCCCCAGCGCCACCAACACCCGGCGGATTTCCCCCGAGCCGGGCAGAAAGGCGAGAACGTCGCCTTCGGATTGGGCCAAGGCCTGACGGATGGCGGCGGCCATGGCATCGACGAAGCGGCGCGGCTCGGGCCGGGTGAGGAAACGGGTTTCCACCGCATGGGCGCGGCCCTCACTGGTGACCAGCGGCACATTGCCCATCAACGCCGCCACCGGAGCACCGTCCAAGGTAGCCGACATCACCAAAAGCTTGAGATCGTCACGCAAGGCACCCTGGCTTTCCAGGCACAGGGCCAGCCCGAGATCGGCGTTGAGCGAACGTTCATGGAATTCGTCGAAGATCACCAGCCCCACGCCGGGCAGGGACGGATCGTCCTGCAACATGCGGGTCAGGATGCCTTCGGTCACCACCTCGATACGGGTGGCATTGCTGACCTTGCTGTCCAGACGGATACGATAGCCCACCGTCTCGCCCACGGCCTCGCCCAGGGATTCGGCCATGCGGGCGGCGGCGGCCCGCGCTGCCAGCCGGCGCGGCTCCAGCATGATGATGCGCAGACCGGCCAGCCAGGGCTGGGACAAAAGCGCCAGCGGCACGCGGGTGGTCTTGCCGGCACCGGGCGGTGCTTGCAGCACCAAACCGGAAGCACGGTCCAAGGCGCGGACGATTTCAGGCAGGACGGAATCGATGGGCAGGCTGATCATGCGAATTTATTAGCCTTTTCCCGCCCAAGAAGGAACCGCAAGCGGTTGAAGTTCGCATCAATGTGAATGATAATGCGCGCCCGACGCACCCAAGGATGGGTCTCAGGGAGGAACCAGATATTCGCCAAGGCCGCGCGCCATTTTAGCCGACGCGAAATGCCTAATTTCCGCCAAGAAGTTTTTCTACCCTGATTACTGGATCGGCCTTCAGGCCGGACCGGGCCTCTGCCTTAGGATATGGCGTTAGGTTCATAACTCGCTGAACAAGCAATTGGGAGATGATGATGAAGAAGATGCTCGGTCTGGCCGTTGCCGCTTTGCTGCTGGCCCCCGTCGCCGCCAACGCCCAGGAAGCCCCCAAGGGCTTCAATGCCTGCAAGGCCTGCCACAAGGTGGAAGCCGGCAAGCATGGCGTCGGCCCCTCCCTCGCCGGCGTGTTCGGCACCAAGGCTGGCACCAACTATCCGGAATTCAAGTATTCCGACGCCCACAAGGCCTCGGGTCTGACCTGGGACGAAGCCAACCTGTCCAAGTACCTGGCCGACCCCAAGGGCACCATCCCGGGCAACAAGATGGTGTTCGCCGGCATCAAGAACCCCGACGACCTGAAGGCCGTCGTGGCTTACGTCAAGGGTCTGAAGAAGTAATCCGCACCCTGCGGATATGCTTTGAAAGCCTGCGCCGCCGCCCCACCGGGCGGCGGCGTTTTTCATACCAGGGACAGACGGGCCAGAACCTCCAGGCTTTCGTCGTCCATGCCGCCATCACCCAGTTCCCGCTCCCGCAGCAATGCCAACCGGGCCAGAACGTCGCCATGGGTGGCGACGAAAGCGGTCAACCATTGCCCCAGGCGGGCAAAAGGGGCCGGCAGGTCCAGGCGGAAGCACGGCAGCATGCGGATGATGTCGGCCCCCCCATACCAGGCTTCACCGGTCACCCACCGGTTGGTGGCAAACACCGCCACCGGCCAGCCTTGGTCGTCCAACGCGATCGCCCCCAGATGAGCAGGGGCGTCGGTCGGTCCGGCCAGGGCGACCATACCCGGCGGCATGCCGCCGGGGCGCAGGAACAGATGAAAATGCCCCGCCATACCGGCGGCATGAACATGGAAATAAGCCTGCGACCGCGTCACCCGGTCGTAAAGATCGCCATCGGGATAATGGGCGAAGGGGACCACCCCCGCCCCGTCGCCCAGCAGATCCAGCGGCGACAAGCCGTCTCGGCGCAGACTGTCCTCAAGGACGGTCAGCGCCCCGGTCACTTCAACCCCGTCTCACCATAAAACTTGTCGGCACCATCATGCAGGGGAATGGAAATGCCGTCCTTGGCGGTTTCACCCTTGCCCAGGCCGCGCAGCACCGGGTGCAGATGGGTCAGCGCGCTGAAATTGCCATGGAACGCCTTGAGCCAGCGCTGCACCGTATCGGCATCGGTCCGCGTGGTGGCGACCAGCAGGGCGCGCACCTGCAGGCTGGCGACATCATCCTTCAACCCGTCATAAGCGCCTTTGCGGATACTGGACCGGGTGATCCAGTTATGAGCCTTCACATAAGCGTCCAAGGTCTTGGCCTTGATCGCCACCGGCTGGGCGTCGCATTCGTTGACGGCCATTTCCGCCTCGGGCATGGGGTGAACACCGGCATAGAAGGCGGCATCCACATTGCCCTCGCACAGCTCCGGCGATTGCTCGGACAATTCCAGCTCCACCGCCGGGGCCAAATCGCCCTCGGACAGGCCGACGGCTTCCAGCACCGCCTCGGCCATGGCCCGCTGGAACGAGCCGGGCCGGCCCAGATTGACGCGCTTGCCTTTGAGATCGGATATATTTTCGATGCCTGCGCCCTGGCGCGCCAGCACCAGCACCGATTCGCCGTGCAGGCTCATGACCGCGCGCAATTCGGAAAAAGCCCCCGCCTCCTTGAACGGCCCGATTCCGGCCTGCGCCGCCTGAGCCGCCTGGGCCTGGACCAAGGCCATGTCCACGGCACCGGCGCGCAAGGCCTTCAGATTGGCAGCCGAGCCCGACGACGGCAAAACCGCGCAGGCCGGCGCGCCGCCGGCCTCCTTGTTCAGCACCCGGCACAGCGCCCCGGCGGCGGGATAATAAAAACCGGTAACCTCGCCGGAACCGATCAGCAATGGCCGTGAAACCGGAGTTGGGGCCGCAGACGGCGCTGGATTGGGCACTGTGATCGATGGGGCCGGCGCTTGGGCCTGGGCGGAAAACGAGGCGAACGCACTTGCCGCCAGGATGCATGCCGCTAGCAATCGACCCACTGAACCGCCCTTTCCTTGTCTGTCGTCGCCCCCCAGGCGCACGTACCGTCACCCGACGCGGGCGCGGGCCCGGATCATAGCCGCAACCGGCGCCGGTCCGAAAGCCCCAACCCGCCAAAGCCTGTGCGCATCGCTTCCGCCGCCACATTGTGCTCCGCCGAAAGAATGGAATTTCCATAAAAAACGACTCAAAAGGGTTGCCATCGGCTTTTCAAATGGACACAATCGGCACAGCTCATAAGGTCAGACACATGGCTGGCATGTTAAAACCGCAGTCCTTGCGGAACGAAAACAGGTAAGAGCTTTGGATCGGGGAGAGGGAAGAATGCGGAAAGGCTTGCTGGCGCTTGTGACCGCCGTCGTGCTGTCCACCCTTTCCATTCCCGCCCAAGCCCTGCAATGCGTTCCCTATGCCCGCCAGATTTCCGGTATCGATTTGCAAGGCGACGCCTGGAAGTGGTGGAGCGCCGCTGCTGGTCGCTATGATCGTGGCCGCACCCCGCAGGTAGACGCCGTCATGGTGTTCAGCCGCCAGGGTTCCATGCGCTATGGTCATGTCTCGGTGGTCAGCAAGGTCGTCAACAGCCGCATGATCCTGGTCGATCACGCCAATTGGGCACCGGTGCGCAGCGCCGGACGCGGCGCCATTACCAAGCTGGTGCCGGTTCTCGACGTGTCGGACCGGAATGACTGGTCCAAGGTGCGCGTCTGGTACGAACCCAGCAGCAGCTTTGGCAGCAAGGTCTATCGCGCCGATGGTTTCGTCTACAACCCCAGCCGCCGGGCCAATCCGGCCAAGGGCGGGGTGCAGAAGATCGCCCTGAAGCGCGAAAACCTGGCCATCACCGCCATGGGCAAGGATATTGCGCTGGAAACCGCGCTGTTCGAGGACAGCGAAGTCGAAGTCGATGAAACCACCGAATCGGCCCCGGTTGCCAAGGCTCAGCCGGAAAAGCTGGAAAGTGCCAAGGTTACCGCCCCTCCGGTCGAACCCATTGCGGCCAAGGCTGAGCCCGTTGCCGTTGCCGCGGTTAAGCCGACCCAGGCCGAACCCGCTCCGGCCAAGGCCGAGCCCGTCGCCGTTGCCGAAGTTAAGTCGACCCAGGCCGAGCCCGCTCCGGCCAAGGCCGAGCCCGTGATCGCTGCCGCCAAGCAGCCGGTCGCTGTCGCCGCCGCTCCGGTAGCCCCAATTTCGGCCTCGATCGAGGTCAACGACAACCTTGGCAGCGCCATCGCCGTTGCCAAGGCTTCGTTTGGCCCGCGCGGCACCGCCTCCGGCTTCCTGTTCAACTAGGCCCCTGACGCCACGCGCACGGACCGCCATTCTCAACCAAGACGCTTTAATGACCTGATCCTTTAGTCTAGGATTGTGGACTCAGCGATGCATCTTGGATGTCATGGTCACCCACCCCCTATCCCCGACCGCCGAACCGTATTCGCCGCTTCCATTGCTGGAACTGGTCGACGACGTTCTGTGTCTGTGCCAGGGCGACACCATCGTCTGGATCAATGAATCCGGCGCCGAACAACTGGGCAGCAGCGGTCGCAACCTGACCGGCACCACGTTCAGCCATCTGCTGCACCCCGACCATCGCCACCATTTGAGCAACGGCCCCGAGGGATTGAGCGACGACCCTGCCGGCGTGCCAATGATTCTGGCCCGCCCCGATGGCGGTACCATGGCGGTGCTGATGCGGGTGTTGCCGCTGGGCGGCGGCCTTTATGGGGTGATGCTGCGCGACCTCACCGGGCGCATGCCCGCCTGGGACACCTTGGTGCGCGCCGTCACCCGGTTGGAGGAACGCGCCCGCGACCTCAGCCGCCAAGCCAGTTTCGACGCCCTGACCGGCCTGCCCAACCGCGCCTTGTTCATGGACCGTCTGGGCCAGGCGGTGCATCAGGCCGAACGCAACGGCCAGATGGTTGGCCTGATGTTCATCGACCTTGACGGCTTCAAACTGGTCAACGACACGCTGGGCCACGACATGGGCGATCTGCTGCTGGAGGAAACCGGACGGCGGCTTTCCGCCTGCATCCGCTCGGGCGATACGGTGGCGCGGTTGGGTGGCGATGAATTCACCGTGCTGATGCCCAATCTGGGCACCTACCAGAATGCGCCCGCCGTCGCCGGACGCATCCTCGACATCCTGACCAAGCCCTTCGATCTGGCCGGGCGCGAGGCCTTTGTCTCGGGCTCCATCGGCATCACCGTCTTTCCCGATGACGCCTCCGATGCCATGACCATGCTGAAGAACGCCGACGCCGCCATGTATCGGGCCAAGGATCACGGCAAGGCCAATTTTCAGTTCTTCACCTCGGACATGAACGCGGCGGTGGAAGAGCGTCTGGCCATCAAGACCGGTCTGTCGCAGGCGCTGGAACGAAATGAAATGACCCTGGCCTTCCAGCCCAAGCTGGATCTGGCCTTGGGCACCTTCACCGGGGTCGAGGCGTTGTTGCGCTGGAATGCCGCCGAGTTGGGCCGGGTGTCGCCGGCCAAGTTCATTCCAGTGATGGAGGAATCGGGGCTGATGGGCCGCGTTGGCGAATGGGCCATCGACGCCGCCTGCCGGCAATACCGCGAATGGCTGGACCAGGGTAAGGCAACGCCGCGCATCGCCATCAACCTGTCGGTCCGCCAGTTGCGGGCGCCGGGCTTCGTCGCCTTGGTGCAAGCCGCGCTTGATCGCGCTGCCCTGCCGGCTTGTGCCCTGGAATTCGAGATCACCGAAGGCATGGTCACGCGCGACAGCGATACCGCCGTCGCCATCTTGCGTCAACTGGTCGACATGGGCATCACCTTGTCCATGGACGATTTCGGCACCGGAACCTCGTCGCTGTCGGTGATCCGCCGCTTTCCCGTGGATTCGGTCAAGATCGATCAATCCTTCATCGCCGATATCGCCGGGGACCAGGGATCGCTGGAAATCGTCCGCGCCATCATTTCCATGGGCCACGCCCTGGGCCGGCGCATCATCGCCGAAGGGGTGGAAACCAATGAGCAGGTGGAAATCCTGCGCCGCCTCGGCTGCGACGAAATCCAGGGCTATGTCCTGGCCCCACCGGTTCCGGCCTCGGAACTGGCGGTTTTGCTGGCCCGCCCGGCATCCTTGTAATCACAACCAATCCTTCCGGGTGGGTTGCGAATTGTCAAAAAAATCGGGTAGGTCAAAACCTACTCTTTTCCTTGCATCATGGCCATGTGTGCTTATAATGCCCCCCATCCCGTCATGGCCATTAGGGGCTGAAGCCGGGCAAGGAACCAAAACATGGCCGTCCAGCAAAGCCGCCCGATCGATATCGTCATCGCCGAAAAGAACCCGTTGCTGCAAAGCAGCCTGGTGAAGATTTTCGCCGGCGACGACCGCTTCAACCTGACCGCCGTCACCGATGATGGCGAGCGCTTCATGGAAGCGGTGGAACGCATTCCCTTCGATGTCGGGATCATCGGCTGGGAAATGCCGTACATGGATGGCCGGGCGGTGTTGCAGGCCTTGCGCAACCGCGCCGACGCGCCTCGGCTGATCGTCTATACCGGCAGCCCCAACCCCGACGTGCCGCGTCAGGCCATGACCCTGGGCGCCGCCGGCTTTTGCTCGAAGCGGGAAACACCCGAGCAATTGCTCGATACCATCCTGGCGGTGGCCTCTGGTCGCATGGTGTTCCCGTTCATCGACGTTTCCAGCTTGGCGTCCGACCCGCTTGCCGGTCTGACCCCGCGCGAGCGGGAATTGCTGGCCGCCCTGGCCGGCGGCCTGACCAATCAACAAATGGCCACCCAGTTGGACATTTCGCTCAACACAGTAAAGTTTCACCTGAAAAATCTGTACGACAAGCTTGGCGTGGGCAACCGCGCCCAGGCGGTAGCCTTCTATTTGAAGGGGCGCGAAGGCCGCTAAGCTCCGTTCAGGCTGCATTCAGGCACGGCGGGCAATGATGCCCGCCGTTTCCTTTTGCAACACCGGAGCTCGCCATGCCATCCCCCACCCGTTACGATGCTGTCGCCATGTCCCTGCACTGGTTGATGGCCCTGGTCATTATCGGCCTGTGGAGCCTGGGATTGATCTTGGAGGAATTGCCCAAGGGCGACTTCCGTAACGAGATGAAGGCTCTGCACGCCAGCATTGGCGCCCTAGTCCTGGGCCTGACCGTCCTGCGTCTGGGTTGGCGCCTGACCAAGCCGGTACCGGAACTGCCCCAAGCCATGGTCGGGCTGGAACGGCTGATGGCCGGAGCCGCCCATGTGGGGCTTTATGTGCTGATGGTCGCTCTGCCATTGAGCGGCATCGCCATCGTCGAAACCGGTGGACGGGCGCTCACTGTGTTCGGTTTCCAGGTTCTGCCGGCCTTGATGGCCAAAGATGAAGGGTTGCACGATCTGGCCGAGGACGGTCACGGCCTGTTGGCCTGGATTTTGGCGGCCATCGTCATCGGCCACGTGCTGGCGGCACTACGCCACCACGTCTTGCTCAAGGACGATGTGCTGACCCGCATGCTTCCGGGTGGGAAGTAACCACCCGGCATATTTTCCTCGCATTGCAACATTGACTCTCCCTCCCCGCTCGGGCAGGGTTCCGCCCCTCCACAAGATATTTTCGCCATATCCCGGCGGGTGTTCCGTCATCGGCCCCAACCCGCCAGGATAGGGAAAAAAGAGCATCTTCGTGGGAGGGAGCTGAAGGGATGACCCAGTTGCGCGACGTCCGCCAAGGCCTGTCGCTTTGCGCCTATGAACTGCGCAAGGCGAGCGAGGCGGCTGCGCGCGCGGCATTCATCCGCCTCACCCGGCCCGAGCGCGGCCCCGGCGACGATTCCGCCCGACTGGCCATGGAAGCCGAACTGATCCACCAGGGCATCCAGGCCCGAATCATCGCTGGCTCCACCGTCCGTCTGGGCGACCCGGCCCGCCTGGATCAATGGGATCTGGTCATGGACCCGACCGAAGGCGCCGCCTGCCTGACCAAGGGCCTGACCAACGCCATGGCCTGTCTGGCCCTGGCCCCCATCGGCAGCCTGTTCGATCCCGGCCCCGCCTTTTACATGGAAAAGCTGGTGGCCCCGCCCCAAGCCGCCGGTCATCTGGACCCCACCGCCCCGGTGGCCGAGCGCCTGACCGCCCTGGCCCACTGCCTGGACAAACCCATAAACCAGCTCACCGTCTATGTGCTGGAAAAGCCCCGCCACCGCAACCTGGTCGAAGCCATCCAGGCCGCTGGCGCCCGCGTCACGCTTTATCCCGCCGGCGATGTGGCCGGGGCCATCCTGGCGGCCCTGCCCGGTTCCGGCATCGACGCGCTGATGGGCACCGGCGGTGCCGCCGAGGGCCTGTTGGCCGCCTGTGCCGCCAAGGTGATGGGCGGCACTTTCCTGGCCCGGCTTGATCCGCAACTGACCACCGAACGCCGCGCCGTCGATGAAGCCGGGCTGGATACCAGCACCTGGATGGGACTGGACCAGTTGGTGCGTAGCGACAATGTGGTGTTCTGCGCCACTGGTATCGCCTCGGGCCTGCTGTTGGACGGAATCGAGCGCCGCGATGGTCTGGAACGGACCCATAGCCTGTTGGTCGGCGGCGACGCCAATCCCCGGCAGATGCTGACCACCTGGCACCGGGCGGAGGGCTGAGGCCGATGCCGTTTCTGCGCCCCGACAATCAGCCCATCATCCTTGGCGTGGTCGGCGATTCGGCTGCCGGCAAAAGCACCCTGGCCGGGGGCATCGCCGCCATCTTGGGGCAAGACCGGGTCGCGGTGCTGCAAGCCGACGATTATCACCGCCATTCCCGCGCCGAACGCCGCCGTATCGGCATCACCGCGCTGGACCCCGAGGGCAACCACGTGGACATCCTGGAGCAGCATCTGTGCCTGCTGCGCCGGGGCCACCCCATCCTGAAGCCGGTCTACAATCACAAGGACGGCACCTTATGCCCGCCGGCCCGGCTGGAGCCCAAGCCCTTCGTCATCGTCGAGGGCTTGCTGGCCTATCACAGCCGGATTTTGCGCGATTGTTACGACGTCAAGGTCTTCGTCGAGCCGGACGAGGATTTGCGCACCCGCTGGAAACAGGCGCGCGACTGTGCCGAGCGCGGTTATTCGCCCCAGGATGTGCGCTTGTCGCTGGACCGCCGCGAGGCCGATTCCTTGGCCCATGTGCAACCGCAACGCAGCTTCGCCGACATCGTCGTCCGCTTCGCCCCGTCCTCCGACACTCCCGGCGACATCTCCGACGGGGCCGATTCCCTGTTGAATGCCCGCCACTTGCTGCGCCCGACCCTGGCCCATCCCGATCTGGGGCCGGTGCTGGATGCCGGCGGCAAGGGCGGTTTCCATCTGGCCCTGGCGCGGGACAGCGACGGCAAGCCGGTGGATGTGTTGGACATTTCCGGTCGCATCGATGGCCGTCGGGCCAAGGCGGTGGAAGATCTGTTGTGGAGCCTGATCCCCGAGGCCAGCCATTTGCGTGCCCCCTTAGGCCGCTTCACCGACCGGGCCGGCCAGACCGCCACCAGCCACACCCTGGCCCTGTCGCAATTGTTGATTACCTACCATCTGGTCAAAGCCGCCCAGGGCTTGACCGGCACCCGTTAACCCATCCCAAGGACGAAACGATGACTGCATCCGTGCCCAATACCGCCACCCATGCCGAGATGGCCAACGCCATCCGTTTCCTGTCCATGGATGCCATCGAAAAGGCCAAGTCCGGCCATCCCGGCATGCCCATGGGCATGGCCGACGTGGCCACCGTTTTGTTCACCCGTTTCATGAAGTTCGACGCCAAATCGCCCAAATGGGCCGACCGCGACCGCTTCGTCCTGTCCGCCGGCCATGGCTCGATGCTGCTGTATTCGCTGGGGTATCTGACCGGTTACGATGACCTGGACATCGAGCAGATCAAGAACTTCCGCCAGCTCGGCTACCGCACCGCCGGCCACCCGGAATTCGGTCATGTCAGCAACGCCGACACCACCACCGGCCCCCTGGGTCAGGGCATCACCAACGCCGTCGGTTTCGCCCTGGCCGAGGCCATGCAGGCCGCCCGTTATGGCGCCGGCATCGCCAACCACTACACCTATGTCATCGCCGGTGACGGCTGCCTGATGGAAGGCATCAGCCAGGAAGCCATCACCCTGGCCGGCCACCTGAAGCTTAACAAGATGATCGTGCTGTGGGACGACAACCACATCTGCATCGACGGCGACACCGCGCTGTCCACCTCGGACGACCAATGCGCCCGCTTCGCCGCCGCCGGCTGGGCCACCGCCAAGATCGACGGCCATGACCCGGAACAGATCGCCAGCGCCATCGCGGCGGCGCGCAACGCGGACAAGCCGACCCTGATCGCCTGTCGCACCATCATCGGCAAGGGCGCCCCCAACAAGTGCGGTTCGGAAAAGGTCCACGGCGCCCCCTTGGGCGCCGACGAGATCAAGGCCGCCCGCGATGCCGCCAACTGGCCCTATGAGCCCTTCGTCATCCCCGATCACGTGCTGGCCGCCTGGCGTGCCGCCGGCAGCCGTGGCGCGGTCGAGCGCCAAGCCTGGGAAGGCCGTCTGAGCACCCTGGCCGCCGCGGTCAAGGCCGAGTTCAGCCGCACCCAGGAAGGCCGTCTGCCCGATGGCTGGCAAGCCGCCGTCCAGGCCTTCAAGGCCAAGATTTCCGCCGAACAGCCGAAGGTGGCGACCCGCAAGGCCAGCCAGGACGCGCTGGAGGTGCTGACCGCCGCCATCCCGGAAATGATCGGCGGCTCTGCCGATCTGACCCATTCCAACCTGACCAACACCAAGGCCTGCGCCCCGTCCATCGCCGCCGGCGCCTATGCTGGCCGCTACATCCATTACGGCATCCGCGAACACGGCATGGCGGCGGTGATGAACGGTCTGGCGCTGCATGGCGGTTTCATCCCCTATGGCGGCACCTTCCTGATTTTCGCCAACTATCTGTGGCCGGCGCTGCGCATGTCGGCGTTGATGGAACAGCGGGTTCTCTATGTGCTGACCCACGATTCCATCGGCCTGGGCGAAGACGGCCCCACCCATCAGCCGATCGAAACCATCGCCGCCCTGCGCGCCACGCCCAACACCTTGGTGTTCCGCCCGGCCGACGCGGTGGAAACCATGGAAGCCTATGAAGTGGCGCTGTTGAACCACAAGGGCCCCAGCTGCTTCGCCCTGTCGCGCCAGAACCTGCCGACCTTGCGCACCACCCACACCAGCGACAACCTGACCGCCAAGGGCGCCTATGTCCTGGTGGAAGCGGAAGGCAAGCGCCAGGTCACCTTGCTGGCCACCGGCTCGGAAGTGTCGCTGGCGCTGGACGCCCGCAAATTGCTGGCGGCCAAGGGGGTTCAGGCCGCCGTGGTGTCCATGCCGTGCTGGGAGCTGTTCGACCGGCAGTCAAAGGAGTATCGTGCTGAGGTCCTGGGTGACGGATGCGTGCGGGTCGCCGTCGAGGCGCTCACCACCTTTGGCTGGGAACGCTATGTCGGCCTGGACGGCGCGGTCATCGGCATGACCGGTTACGGCGCGTCCGCTCCGGCCGACAAGCTGTACGCTCATTTCGGCATTACCGCGGATGCGGTGGCGGACGCGGCCCTGGCCCGTCTGTAAAAGAATTCATAAGGGAGAATAAGAAATGCCTCTCGTTTCCATGCGCCAGCTCCTGGATCACGCCGCCGAACACGGCTATGGCGTCCCGGCGTTCAACGTCAACAACATGGAGCAGGTCAAGGCCATCATGGAGGCCGCTGCCGAAACCGACAGCCCGGTCATCCTGCAGGCCTCGGCGGGCGCGCGTAAATATGCCGGCGAGCCCTTCCTGCGTCACCTGATCCTGGCGGCGGCGGAAGCCTATCCGCATATCCCGGTGTGTATGCACCAGGATCACGGCACCAGCCCGGCGGTGAACATCCGCGCCATCCAGTCGGCCTTCTCGTCGGTGATGATGGACGGCAGCTTGCTGGAAGACGGCAAGACCCCGTCGGATTGGGATTATAACGTCGCCGTCACCCGCAAGGTGGTCGACCTCGCCCATGCCTGCGGCGTCTCGGTCGAGGGCGAGCTGGGCTGCCTGGGGTCGCTTGAAACCGGCATGGCCGGCGAGGAAGACGGTGTCGGCGCCGAAGGCAAGCTGGATCACTCCAAGCTGCTCACCGACCCCGACGAAGCCGCCGAATTCGTCAAGCTGACCAAGGTCGACGCCCTGGCCATCGCCATCGGCACCAGCCACGGCGCCTACAAGTTCACCCGTCCGCCCACCGGTGACGTGTTGGCCATCAGCCGCATCAAGGAAATCCACGCCCGCATCCCCAACACCCATCTGGTGATGCATGGTTCCTCCTCGGTGCCGCAGGACTGGCTGAAGATCATCAACGAAAACGGCGGTGATCTGGGCGAGACCTATGGCGTGCCGGTGGCCGAGATCGTCGAGGGCATCAAGCACGGCGTGCGTAAGGTCAATATCGACACCGATCTGCGCATGGCCGCCACCGGTTCGATCCGCAAATACATGGCCGAGAACCCCAAGAAGTTCGATCCGCGCGATTACCTGAAGCCGGCCATGGCCGGCATGAAGGGGATCTGCAAGGCCCGTTACGAAGCCTTCGGCACCGCCGGCAATGCCTCCAAGATCAAGCCGATCTCGCTGGAAGACATGGCCAACCGCTACGCCAAGGGCGATCTGGACCCCAAGGTCAACTAACCAAAAACAGGGCCGGGAAACGCCAATCCCGGCCCTGACTCTGTCTACAGGGAGACAACCATGTCCGTTCTGATCGCGCCGTCCATCCTGTCCGCCGATTTCGCCCAACTGGGCGCCGAGGTCAAAGCCATCGACGAAGCCGGCTGCGACTGGATTCACATCGACGTCATGGACGGGCATTTCGTCCCCAACCTGACCTTCGGCCCGCCGGTGATCAAGGCCATCCGCCCGTGGACCAAGAAGGTGTTCGATGTCCATCTGATGATCGACCCGGCCCAGCCGTACCTGGAAGATTACGCCAAGGCCGGTGCCGATCTGATCACCGTCCACGCCGAGGCCGACAAGCACCTGCACCGCTCGGTCCAGGCGATCAAGGCGCTGGGCAAGAAAGCCGGCGTCTCGCTTAACCCGCATACGCCGGAAAACGTCATCGAATACGTGCTCGACAGCATCGACATGGTGCTGGTGATGAGCGTCAATCCCGGCTTCGGTGGCCAAAGCTTTATCGACAGCCAATTAGAGAAGATCGCCCGCATCAAGCGCATGATCGCGGGCCGCGCCATCGACATCCAGGTCGACGGCGGCGTCACCGCCGACAATGCCTGGAAGGTGATGGAAGCCGGCGCCACCTGTCTGGTCGCCGGGTCCGCCGTGTTCAAGACCAAGGATTACGCCGCGAACATCGCGGCGATCCGTAATTCCAAGGGATGAAGGGGGGCGGGACTCCCCGCCTTCACCGCCTTAGCTGAAACAAGTCTAGCGCAAGCGCTTGCGCATCAGGATTTCGTCTTCGCCGACGCTGATCAGATCGTTCAGTTCGGCCTTTTCGACGAAGCCGTTGCGGCCATAGAAATCGCGCCCCCGGGTATTGAAGGCCGAGACGCAGACCCACAGATTGCCGCCATTCTGTCCCGCCGCCCAAGCCAAAAGCGCGCTGCCAATGCCTTGTCCCTGGCGCTCGGGCACCACCGCCAGCAATTCCACATAGGGGCCGCGAAGCCAGGGCGAACGCAGGCACAGCACGCCGACGGGGCGGCCTTCGTCTTCATAGACCATGCGCAGCAGGTTGCCGTCATCGCGGGTGAGATAGCCAGCCAGCCCATCGTCGGAAAAACCCAAGCGGCGCCACGGGTCCATATGGGCCAAGGCCTCGGCCAGAGCCGGGGCTTCCTGGGGGCGCAACGGGCGGATCATTTCAACACCTCATCCAGACGCACGAATTGAACATGGCGGGCCTTCAGGCCCTTAATGATGGCCGGCAGGGCAGTGGCGGTGGCCGGGGCGCGGCCATTGACATGAAAGATCAGAATATCGCCCGGGCGCGCTTTTGCCAGCACCCAGTTTTTCAGGGGGTCCGGTTTCAGCCCCGGCGCCGGATCGCCCGAGGCGAAGCTCCAATGCACGACCTTGTGGCCGGTGGCCTCGATTGTGGCCAAGGTGGCGGCATCGTAATTGCCGGCGGGAAAGCGGAAGAAACGCGGCTGCCGCCCGGTGATGCCAGCGATCACCGCATCGGTATCGGCCACCTGGGCGCGGACCTGATCGGGGCTCAGGCGTTCCATGTGCTGGGGGTGGTCGAAGGAATGGTTTTCCACCGCGACCAGCGGCGATCGGGCCAGTTCGGCCAAT
The DNA here is from genome assembly GCF_000513295.1 of Magnetospirillum gryphiswaldense MSR-1 v2. Classification (NCBI taxonomy): domain Bacteria; kingdom Pseudomonadati; phylum Pseudomonadota; class Alphaproteobacteria; order Rhodospirillales; family Rhodospirillaceae; genus Magnetospirillum; species Magnetospirillum gryphiswaldense. Next base: position 4,238,878 of record NC_023065.1, on the reverse strand, counting down.
TGCGCCTGATTACGCTTGGCGAACAGGCCGGTGGCGAAAATGGTGTAGGGCAGTTTTTCGGCGGCCAGATAATCCAGGATCGCCTGATCGAAAAAGGCCGGCTTGTTGCGGGCCTCGCAGGCGTCGAAGGTCAGGGCGATGCGGGTTTCCCCCGCCGGCAGATGTTCGATCACCTCGGCCCGCGCGGTTGACGCGGCCAGCAAGAACACGGCGGCGAGCAGCCCCCAGCCCGTCATGATCAGAAATCCAGATCGGCGTAATGCTTTGGCGGCGGCACACCGGGCACATGGTCGGCCAGCAACAGGCGGAAGCTGGGGCGCGACTTGACCATGGCATACCATTCCTTGGCGCCGGGATGGCGGTCCCAGGGCACGTCGCCGATATAGTCGATGCAGGAAATCTGGGCGGCGGCGGCGGCATCGGCCAAGGTGAAATAGCCCCCGGCCAGCCAAGTCCGCCGCTCGGTCAGCCAAGCGATGTATTCCAGATGCTGATGGATATGGGCGAAACCGGCGCGGATGGCCCGCGAATCCGGCGCCCCCTTGACCGTGGTCAGCCGCTTGGTGACCTTTTCGTCCACCAGATTGCGGGTGACCTCGTCATGGAACTTGCGGTCGAACCACCCCACCAGCCGCCGCACTTCCGCCCGCGCCTCCGGCTCCGCCGGCAATAACGGCGAGTCGCGGTGGGTTTCGTCCAGATATTCGCAGATGGCGGTGGCGTCGCCGAAGATGGTGCCGTTCTGCTCGACCAGAACCGGCAGGTCGCCGCCGGGGCTGAGTTCCAGGAACTCGTCACGGCGTTCCCACGCCTTCTCGATCCGCTCATCGAATTCCAGCTTCTTTTCGGCCAGAACGATGCGGACCTTCCGCGAAAACGGGCATAGGGGGTAATGGTAGAGCGTCCTCATACGCTTCTTCTACCGCGTTTCACGCTGTAAGAACAGAGGGGGAAGACCTGACATATCAGGCGGCACGGCTGGCCGGCGATTCGGTCAGCAGGGCATAAAGCGCCTCGGGGCTGTCGGTGCCGCGCAGCTTTTCGCACACGCCCTTGTCGCGCAACAGCCGCGACACCCGGGCCAAGGCCTTGAGATGATCGGCCCCGGCGGATTCGGGGGCGAGCAGCAGGAAAATCAGATCGACCGGATGTTCGTCGATGGATTCGAAATTGATGGGGCGCTCAAGCCGGGCGAACAGACCGTACAGGCGATCCAAGGTGGCCAGCTTGCCGTGGGGAATGGCGATGCCGTTGCCGACGCCGGTGGTGCCCAGACGCTCGCGCTCCAGCAGCACGTCGAAGACGGCGCGTTCGTGCAAGCCGGTCAGGTCCGCCGCCTTCTTGGCCAAATCCTGCAGCGCCTGCTTTTTCGAGGTGGCGCGCAGATTGGGGATGACGGCAGCCGGAGTAATCAGGTCGGCGATGTCCATGAAGTATCTAACCCTATGGTTTAAGAGCAGATCCCCGAGGGAAGGCCACGCCTTCCGCATCGAACCAGCGCGGATCGCCATCCGCTGTTATTGGCCTCTTGTGGTCGCGGCATCGTTGGCCGTCAACCAGTTCAGGGAAGCGCCGGACCTTAATTCCGCTACACTTCCAAGTCAAGCATTCTAGGGTATTCACCCGCCCAACGCCTTTTCCCGCCGCCGCTGGACCGAGGAGGGGATGTTCATCCCTTCCCGGTATTTTGCCACCGTCCGCCGGGCGATGTCGATGCCTTCGCGCTTCAGGATGTCGACGATGCTGTCGTCGGACAGCACCGCCTTGCCCTCGGCCTCGATCAGCGCCTTGATGCGGTGGCGCACCGATTCGGCCGAATGGGCATCGCCGCCGTCATTGGAGCCGATCGCCTGGGTAAAGAAGTACTTGAGCTCGTAGATGCCGCGCGGTGTCGAGATGTACTTGTTGGAGGTCACCCGGCTGACCGTGCTTTCGTGCATGCCGATGGCCCCGGCGATGTCGCGCAGCACCAAAGGCCGCAGATGCTGGACACCGAGACGGAAGAAGGCGTCCTGCTGGCGCACCAGTTCCGCCGCCACCTTCAAGATGGTGGTGGCGCGCTGATGCAACGACTTCACCAGCCAATTCGCCGATTGAAAGCGTTCCGTCAGATAGGATTTGTCGTCGCGTTTGCGGGTCTGGTCGGCCACCTGGGTGTAATAGCGGGTGTTGACCAAAACGCGCGGCAAGGTGTCGGAATTAAGCTCTACCGCCCAAGCCCCGTCGGGGGTGCGGCGCATCAGCACGTCAGGCGTCACCGGTTGCGCCACCACGTGATCGAACCTGAGGGCCGGCTTGGGGTCCAGCGCCTTGATCTCGCCGATCATCTCGGTCAGATCCTCGGCGTCGATGGCGCACACCTTCATCAGCCCGACCAGATCGCGCCGCGCCAGCATTTCCAGGTTGTTCAACAGCGCCTGCATGGCCGGGTCCAGGCGGTTGCGCTCGGCCAGTTGCAGGGCTAGGCATTCCTTGAGCGAGCGGGCGAAGGCGCCGATGGGGTCGAAACGCTGGACCTTGACCAGCACCGCCTCGACAGCGGCGACGGAACAGCCCAGCTTTTCCGCCAGTTCGTCCAAGCTGCCGATCAGATAGCCCGATTCGTCCAGCATTTCGATCAGATGCAGGCCGATCAGTTTTTCCGCCGGATCGATGATGTCCATGTTCAACTGGGCGATCAGGTGGTCGCGCAGCGAAATCTCGCCGGCCACCGTCTGTTCCAGATTGTTTTCGCCATCGTCGAAACCGTGATGGCCGCCCGATTGCCCCCACTGGCCAAAGGCCTCGCCGCCGCCGATGCCGTCAGAGGCGCTGTCGTTGTTGTAGAGGTTGTCGTAATCCACATCCATGCCGTCTTCGGCGGACGACTGGGTCATGCCGTCCAGCATGGGCGGTTCTTCCGCCTGGGGCTGCATGTCCGGTTCCGGCGCCGGTTCCGGTTCACCCCGTTCGGCATCCTCGCGCTCGAGCAGCGGATTGCGCTCCAATTCCTGCTCGATGAAGGCGGTCAGTTCCATGTTGGACAATTGCAACAGCTTGATGGCCTGCTGCAATTGCGGTGTCATCACCAGAGACTGGCTTTGACGAAGATCGAGGCGGGGGGTCAGGGCCATGGAATCAGGTCATCACAGGCTGAACCGCTCGCCCAGATAGACGCGGCGAACGCCTTCATGGGCAACGATTTCCGACGGCCGTCCCTCCATCAGTACCACCCCGTCATGCAGGATATAAGCGCGATCGATGATATCCAGGGTTTCGCGCACATTGTGGTCGGTGATCAGCACGCCGATGCCGCGATCCTTCAGGTGCGACACCAGATCACGGATGTCGGACACGGCAATGGGGTCGATACCGGCCAAGGGCTCATCCAGCAAGATGAAATGCGGCTTGGACGCCAGGGCGCGGGCGATTTCGACGCGGCGGCGTTCGCCGCCCGACAGCGCCATGGCCGGGGCGCGGCGCAGATGCTCGATGGAAAATTCGGCCAGCAGCGAATCCAAGGCGGCCTCGCGGGTGGCTCGGTCGGGTTCAATGGCCTCCAGCACCGCCATGATGTTGCCTTCCACCGAAAGCCCACGAAAAATCGAGGCTTCCTGCGGCAGATAACCGATGCCCAGACGGGCGCGCTGGTACATGGGCAAGCCGGTGATGTCGTTGCCGTCCAGCATGATGGCGCCGGCATCGGGATTGATCAGGCCGGTAATGCAGTAGAAACAGGTGGTCTTGCCGGCGCCGTTGGGCCCCAACAGCCCCACCGCCTCACCGCGTTGGACCGAGATCGAGACATCGCGCAGCACCGCGCGGCGCTTAAAACGCTTGCCGATATTGTTGGCCACCAGCCCCGCATTGTCGGCCACCAGACGCGGCCCGGTCACACGGGGGCTGTCCATTTCGGCGGCTTGGGCCTGGTCCATCCGGTCGTCGGGTTCAATCCCGGTCATTCTGGTTTTGTCCCTTACCGCTGCTTGTCGACCGACGGACCGGCCCCCTTGAAGATGGCCCGGCGCTGATCCGGATTTTGCTTGTCGGGGGTGAAGGTGCCGCGCACCCGCGTTTCCCCCTGCCCGCCCGGCGGCTGACCGAACAGCTTGCTGATGCCGGTATTCAGATTGACGTGGGCATAGCCGCCGTTCAGTTCATTGCCGTCACGAATGATCTTAACCGAACCGGCGACGGTGGCGATACCGGTTTGCAGGTTGTAGTCGGAACGGTCGCCGGTCACCACCTCCTTGGGGGTGGTCAGCACCACGTGGCCATAGCCGTCGGCACGTTCCAGTTCCAGGCTGCCCTTGGCGCCTTCCTTGAAATGGGCGGTCAGGATGTCGGACTGAATCTTCTTGTCCTTCTGGATGGCCACCGCATCGCCACGCGCCACCGCCATGCGTTCCTTCTCCCAATATTCCAAGGTGTCCTTGGCGGTCACCTGATCGGTGGGAGTGACGATCTTGGCCGGATGGCCGCGCAACACGAAGATGGCCTTTTCCAGGTCATAGGTGGCCTTGGTGCCGGTGCCGGTCTCGGTCGGGGTGGTGATGGTGACGTTGCCATCGGCATCCAGGCGCCAGATTTCATTGCCGCCGGCGCCGTCGCGGTAATAGGCGGTCAGGCTGTCCGCGGTCACCGTCATGGTGCCGCGGGTGGCCTTGGCGTTGCCACGGGCGATGACGCGGGTGGCGTCGGATATCCATTCGATACCGTCATCGGCATAGACCTGAATTTCCTCGTTGTTGCCGCGCCCCAGGTTGAAGCCCTGCGCCCACGCCTGAACCGGCGCCAGCAGTACCGCCAGCAGAAGAACTACACCTCGCCCGATCATTTCTTCTGCCCCGCCTTTTTCAAAGTCATGCCCGACTGACCGATGACGACGATCTTGCGGCCCTCGTCGGTGATGCGGAAACCCTTGCCGTCCAATCGGCCCTGCGGCCCCTTGCCGGTCACCGCCTCGTGTCCCTCGGCGCTGGAATCCTTGAGATTGATGCGGGCGCGCTGGGTGTGCAACTCGTAGCCCTGATCATGATACAGATTGACGTCGCCTTCCAGGTCCAGCCATTGCTCGTGCTGGTAATAGGTGCCCAGGCGCGCCTCGATATAGACGCCGGCACCGCTTTGGGTGACGAAATCGGCCTTGGGATTGTCCAACACCACCACGCCGTTCTTGGGATCCTCCTCGGTACCCTTATCGGCGGTGACGGCGAACGGATTGTTGCGCTTGTCGATGCCCTGATAGCGGGCGTTGACCATGGACAGGTTTTCCACCGCGTCCGGCTTCAGATTGGCGAACCCCACCTGAAAGCGGTCATCACTGCCGCGCAATTGCGGCCACAAGCCCAGCAATACCAGCAGCACCAGGGCAGTGGCCGGCAGCGCCACCCGCAAGATGCCGACCCGGCGAGAATGGGCCCGATGCGCCACCGGCTTGACCGGATGCGGATGAGCCCGCTTGTACGGGGCGGCTTTGGGCCGCATATCGCTGTCGGCGCGCAGGTCCATGGCCGTCATCCTGACTTCACACCACCCCGGCCCGCAACAGATCGTGGACATGCAGGACGCCCAGGGGGCGCCCGTCCTCGACTACGAACAGGCTGGTAATGGATTTTTCGTTCATCACCCGCAACGCCTCGGCCGCCAGCAGACTGGGCAGAACCGTCTTCGGATTGCGGGTCATCACCTCGATGGCCGGCTGGCTCATCAGATCGGCACGCAGATGCCGGCGCAAATCACCATCGGTGATGATCCCGGCCAGCAAACCGTCGTCGCCGACCACGCCGACGCAGCCCAGGCTTTTGGCGGTCATTTCCAAGATCACCTCGGTCATTCCCGCCTGAGGCGAAACCAGCGGCAGGCCGTGACCGCCGTGCATGATGTCGGCCACCTTCAACAGCCGCCGCCCCAATTGGCCGCCGGGATGAAAAACGCGGAAATCGGCGGCGGAAAAGCCACGCCGGTCCAGCAAAGCCACGGCCAGGGCATCGCCCAAAGCCAGCATCATGGTGGTCGAGGTAGTCGGCGCCAAGCCGATGGAACAGGCCTCGGGCATGGGCGGCAGCACCAGGGCGATGTCGGATTCCACCGCCAGGGTGCTGGCGGCGCGCGAGGTGATGCCGATCAGCGGAATCTCGAAACGGCGGGTAAAGGCGATGATATCGGACAGTTCCGGCGTCTCGCCGGAATTGGAAAGCGCAATCACCGCGTCACTGGTGGTGATCATGCCCAGATCGCCGTGGCTGGCCTCGGCCGGATGGACGAAAAACGACGGCGTGCCGGTGGACGCCAAGGTGGCGGCGATCTTGCACCCCACATGACCCGACTTGCCCATACCCGACACCACCACCCGACCAACGACACCGGCAAGGGCGTCACAGGCGGCGACAAAGGCGTCGCCCAGCGAGTCCGACAACGCGGTCAGCGCCGTCGCCTCGGTGGCAAGGACACGACGAGCCGAAGCGAGATCGGCGGAAGCGGTGGAACCGTCGTGGACAGCAGTGTTCATGGCTTGGCCCTGGGACAGACTTGCAATCCCCGCGCCAAACACGGCCAGGGCGCTTAACTATACGAATCGAGCGGCCAAGCGGAAGGCAAAAGAACGGTTGACGTCATTAATGCGTGAAAACGTCCTGCTCGTCCCAGCCGGCCAAGTCCAGGGCGGCGCGGTCGGGCAGGAAGCGGAAACAAGCCTCTACCAGGGCGCGGCGACCTTCGCGGTCGAGCAGATGCTCGAGCCGGGCCTTCAACTGATGCAGGTACAACACATCCGAAGCGGCATAGGCCAACTGGTCGTCATTGAGCACCGGCGCCCCCCAATCCGAGGTCTGCTGCTGCTTGGACAAATCCACGCCCAGCAATTCGCGGCACAGATCCTTCAGGCCATGGCGGTCGGTGTTGGTGCGCACCAGCTTGGACGCCACCTTGGTGCACCAGACCGGTTCGCAGCGGATGCCCAGATACTTGGCGATCATGGCCAGGTCGAAGCGGGCGAAGTGGAACAGCTTGACCACCCCAGGGTCGGCCAGCAGGCGCTTGAGATTGGGAGCGTCGTAAGTACCGTCGGGAAAGTGCACCACGTGGGCATTGCCGTCACCCGCCGAAAGCTGGATCACGCACAGCCGATCGCGCACCAGGCTAAGGCCCATGGTTTCGCTGTCGATGGCGACGACCGGCCCCAAATCCACATGAGCCGGCAAATCACCGACATGATACTGGATAGACATGCGAACGGCTCCTTCAGGATATGCCCGAAGGAGCCGTTGGCAGGTGGCCCCTTGAGGGGCGTTTCCGACGCCGAAGCATCGGAAGCAGTATGGTGCCCAGGAGAAGACTCGAACTTCCACGACCTCACGGCCACACGGACCTGAACCGTGCGCGTCTACCAATTCCGCCACCTGGGCTAGGTGGTGCCTCTCTGGGTTACCCCGTTGAGCTGGCATCTCGTCGGGTCACCCCGTCGAGGCGCAGAGAAATATGCGACCAGCGCCCCCCTGTCAACCGACAAAAAAACAGGATTTGAAAAAAATTTCATCCACGCGGTTTTGCCCTCGCCTCGCCACCCTTGCCGCACCGGGCGGAAACGAATAGCCTTCACGGCAACAGACAAGTCGCCTGGTTGCAAGGCGGCATCAGGGATGCGGAGGTCCATATGAACCGGCAGGTGGTTACGGTTTTCGGCGGTTCTGGCTTCATCGGACGCCAGGTGGTCAAGCGTTTCGCCAAGGCGGGCTGGATCGTCCGCGCCGCCATGCGCGACACCATTGCCGGCGCCGTGCTCAAGCCCATGGGCGAGCCCGGCCAAGTCACCCCCATCCGTGCCGATATCACCGATCCCGCCGCAATCGCCGCCGCCGTCAACGGCGCCCAATGCGTGGTCAATCTGGTCGGCATCTTATTCGAAAAAGGCAAGTGCCGTTTCGACGCCATCCACACCCAAGGCGCCGCCAATGTCGCCCGCGCCGCCCGCGCCGCCGGGGTTCAAACCCTGGTGCACATGTCGGCGCTGGGCGCCGATAAGGGATCTGCCTCGGCCTATGCCCGCAGCAAGGCACTGGGTGAGGAAGCGGTGCTGGCCGCCTTCCCCACCGCCGCCATCATCCGCCCCTCGGTGGTGTTCGGCCCCGACGACGACTTCTTCAACCGCTTCGCCAAGCTGGCGCGGGTCTCGCCGGTGCTGCCGGTGTTCACTGCGGACGGTTTCAAACCCACCCACACCGAAAGCGGTTATGGCCTGGATCTGTTCGGGTCGGGCGGCCCGACCTTCCAGCCGGTCTATGTGGGCGATGTGGCCGACGCCATCTTCCGCGCCGCCACCGATACCGCCGCCGCCGGCAAGATCTATGAGCTGGGCGGCCCGCGCCGCTACACCATGAAGGAAATCATGGAGACTGTACGCGCCGGCACCGGCCTGTGCCGCCTGCTGCTGCCCCTGCCGTTCTTCGTCGCCGGCATCCAGGCGGCTTTCCTGAAATTCCTGCCGACACCGCCCTTGACGCCGGATCAGGTGATCCTGATGCGCAGCGACAACGTGGTGCGCGGCGGCAAGCCCGGCTTGGCCGAGCTTGGCATCACCGCCACCGCTTGCGAGGCCATCGTGCCGGCCTATCTGGCCCGCTTCGCCCCGACCAGTTAAGGCGACCGTGAAAAAGTCCCCTTAAAGCGAAGCGAAGGACTTTTCCACGGGCACCTGAGGCGGATCAACTGCCCAAGGTGACGGCAGTGCCGTTGACACTGACCATCAGCAAGGTCTTGCTGTCGCCGCCGATCACTTCGTAATCCAGATCGACACCGACCACCGCGTCGGCACCCAGGGCCTTGGCCCGCGCCACCATGTCGGCAATGGCTTGGTCCTTGCCTTCCTGCAACAGCTTCTCATAGGACGCCGAACGACCGCCGACGATGTCGCGGACCGAAGCGAACAGATCCTTGAAGATGTTGGTCCCGAGGACGGCATCGCCGGAGACGATCCCCAGATAGCCGGTGATGCGGGTACCTTCGACGGTTTCAGTCGTAGTGATGATCATGAACGTATCCTCCCCGGGCACCATCGCCCAATCTCAAAACAGGCAAATAGCACGGCGGCGGCGACGTTCAAGCCATCAGAACTCGGCGGCCTGCCGCACGTGCTGAAAACAATCGGGATCGAACAGCATGGACACGGCCACGGTCATGGCCCGAGCGCCGTTGCGCTCGACCAGACGGACGTGCCGGGGGATATCGGGATAGTCGAAAATACGTTCGACGATCCACTCGCCTCCATAGGTTCCGGCCTTGCGGAAAATATCGCCGGGAGCAACATCGTCGCCCCGAGCCCGGCGGCCAAACAGGCTCATGGTCCATTACCTTTCATTGAATGCCCAAATATATCCCCAAAACCACTCATACCGCGACCAACCAAGACTTGTCGAGAAGAGTTAAGGGCCAAAAAGATCAGGGGGATCAGCGTTATCACCTGAACATAAGTCGGCCACGCCAACGCCGATCAGGCGAAAGGCCCGCCCATCCGCTTCGCGTTCCAATAAAGATTGCGCTGTGCGCATTATGATATCCGCTCTCCGTGTGGGTTCGCTCAGACGATGGTTGCGCGTCAAAACCCGAAAATCCGACGCCTTCATCTTCAACACCACCGTGTGACCAGCCAGCCCGGCTTTGCCCAGACGGGCGGCAACTTTTTCCGCCAAGGGCAGCAAGGCCGCCAGCAAATCGGCAGGCCTGTGCATATCGTGCCGGAAGGTGGTTTCATTGGATACGCTTTTGGCCGGTCGATCGGGGATGATGGGTCGATTGTCCTCGCCTCGGGCCATGAGAAAAAGGTGACGCCCGAACTTGCCGAAGCGAGCGACCAGATCGGCCTCGGCCATTTTTTGCAATTGGCTGATGGTAGTGATACCGGCGGCTTCCATGCGGGCAGCGGTTGCCGCCCCCACCCCCCAGATGGCAGCGACCGGCAAACCGGCCAACTGCCCCACCGCCTCGGCCCGACCGATGACGGAGAAGCCGCGCGGCTTGTTGCGGTCCGAAGCCATCTTGGCCAAAAACTTGTTGTAGGACAGACCGACGGAAATGGTGATGCCGACCTGACGCTCGATGGCGCGGGCCAAGCGGGCCAGCAACACTGCCGCCGGGCGGTCGCTCAGCCGATGTTCAGGTGACAGATCGAGATAGGCTTCATCCAGGGACAAGGGCTCGACCAGGGGGGTGGCCTGCACCAGCAAGGCCCGGATGGCCTGGGACACGGCTTTGTATTTGGTCATGTCGGGGGGCACGACCACGGCGTCGGGACACAGTTCCAACGCCTTATACATGGGCATGGCCGAACGCGGACCATATTTGCGGGCGATATAACAGGCGGTGGTGACGACGCCGCGCCCGCCGGCATGGCCGACGATCAGCGGGCGATCGGCCAAGGCCGGATTGTCGCGCTTTTCCACCGAGGCGTAAAAAGCATCGCAATCCATATGGGCAATGGTGAGATCGAACAATTCGGGATGGGCGATGACCCTGGCCGAGCCGCACCGGGGACAATCGTCCCCGGACTTGAACGGGCGGCAGCAATCGCGACAAAGGGCGGGCATGGCCGCATCATAGCCCGGCGATGCCGGGGATGCCTAGCGTCGACCAGCGGCCTTGATGTCGGCTTCCAACTCGGCAATGCGCTTGGTCAGCGAGGTCTTGACTGCCTCGGCCGCCCAGGGCTTCAAGGCCGCCTGCTGTTCTTTCAACTGCACCAGCATGCGCTTCTTTTCATCCAAGGAACGCTTGATCGGCATGCGATCGGAATGCTGGCCGTCATGGCTACGAAATCCACTCATTGGCCGTCCTTTCCATGACTGACTCGGTTAGCGGGGGCGGGACCATGCCCCAACGGGGCGATCCCGGCAAGGGACAAAACAAAGACGGATACACGCCACCGGATGATTTGTCGCCGGCCCCGGCATTTGCTATAACCCGGCCATCATCACCGGCGTCCCGGTAGCTCAGCAGGATAGAGCAACGGTTTCCTAAACCGTAGGTCAGGGGTTCGAATCCCTTCCGGGACACCAAATTTACCCAGCAAAAACAATGCGTTAGCTGTTGCCGCCCTTGTGGCGGGCGCCGGCGCTTGCCGTTAGTAGGGCAAAAGTAGGGCGGGTGGGTGCGGTGCCCTACTTGGGTTTTTGCCGGTAACGGCGAGTGGATTGGCGGACAGTGAAAGCCCACACTCGTGCGAGCATCGCGAGAGGCAGCATGGCCCCCATCAAGCGCATTCAACGAACCTTCCTCCGCGATATCCCCCCTGGCGAGTCCGCGTACCGCTATCCGCATAAGATCGAAGAGTTTGAACCAGGCATTACCCTCCGCTATCGGCGGACGCAGAAACGTGTCATCGACGACGGCCACGGTCTCGTTCGCACAAGGGAGCTTTTCTGCTGGATTTGCCAGGGGCGTAACAGGATCGGCTACGTCCATTTCACGGAGTGCTATATCGCTCCAGAGACGCTGAATGACGAGTTCCTGGAGGACATGGACATTCCGTCTGCCGCGTCCTTTGCCGTTGCGGAAACGATCTGCTCATGCTGGTTCGTGGACGAGATTGCCGATGTCGGGTCCGTAATCGAACTACGTCGCGTCTGGATGGAGCCTTCCCAGGCCCGCGACGGCCTGTGGGCGCGAGTGGCAAACCACTTCATCAACACGCTGTTCTCGGCGGACGCGGCCCTTCTGGTGCTGAAGGCTTTTCCGCTCGAATACGAAGGCGAGGTCACGCCGGCCGTCGCCAGGGCCTTTGAACTTCGCCGCAAAGCGATGCGCCGGCAACTATCGCCACCACCTTCGAGTTGAGGCGTTGCCAGGGCCGGCGGGTGGAAATGGGTGGATGTGGCGGGCATTGAAGGGACAGATGCCGATACCCAGAAGTGTTGAAGGGTAACTTTCTGATGGCCGCAGCCAATTGCCCCTCTGAAGCCCGCAGATGCGTTGACGCTTCAGCGAACATGTGGATTATAGGTTGCAAATCCACGACGGGCTTTGCCATATGCCTCAGGCGCAGCGCACATTGATTGAACCTGGACTTCTGAAAAGGGAAGTCCAAAACAATCCGCTTACGGTCTTTCTCTGCGGGCCGGGCATTGGCATGTCCGGCTTTGATGGGCGGGCGAAGATAAAGGAATATTTGGAGTCGCATTCAAATGTGGATGTCAAATACGGCGAAGACCTTTTAAGCGGGAAAATAAAACGATCCGGCTCAAGACCTGCCGACCTTCAAACACTTGAAGCCGAATTTGCACATGAAGCCGACTTCACAGTACTGATACTTGACAGTCCGGGTGCAATTGCGGAACTTGGCACGTTTTCGATGATTGAAAATATCGTGCCGAGATTGTTTGTGGCCGTCCCTGCAGCTTTTCATAAAAGCGAGAGTTACATTGCCCGAGGCTCTCTTAGTATTATTTCACGATACAGCAAAACCAATGTTTTCTATTTTGAGCGAGGAGAGGCGGAAACAATAAATGACCACCTAAATATACCAGTATGCCTCTTTAAATTTGCAGCCGCCCGCAAAGGCTATAACTCCAAAGCACGATTTGGACACAAGGCCAAAATATACAATAGGGCCTATTATAATAACTTTATTTCTCCGATTAGAAATGAATTCCTCATGGCAGCAACCCTTATCGGAATTATTAGCCTAGATCGCCCGACGTACGCTCAATTAGTCAGACGACTCAAGCTATCTTCCGATGATGTGAGGTTTGCTCTCGCGAGTTTGTTCGAGTTAAACAAGATTGAGAAAAGCAAGGGCGCATACCGAGCGCTCGCAAGCTTCGACGACCCCTTGCTGGAAGCCTTCAGCAGCACAAGGATCAGTCGCCTAAAGGCAATTGTTCTGGCGCAGGGTTGACCTAAAACCATACCTCAGATAAACATGACTCACCCTTAGCGTGCCCTCGAAAGAGGGGGTATGGCGCTTCGCCATGCATCTGAAAGTACGTAGACGAAAAATTCCCAATACAGGTCTCAAGGGAAATTGGACACCTCTAAAAACCTGGGCGTTGGCCTGATTTTGGCCTGACGGGAGCGGCATTGGTGCCGGTCAGCCCCTATCGGCGCCAATTTCCGCAGTCCATTGGTGGTTTCGGACGGGATTTCCCTGGTTTTGCCCTCAAGCGGGCACACGTTTCCTCTCAAGCCACATGAAACGCCGCATGTTGTAGGCGAGGTTGATCATGCCGATCTTGGTTTCCGCCCTGGCCTTGCCGATGGTGCGGACGATGGCGGCCATTGGCCCCTTCTGGTGGGCAAAGATGTGCTCGATCTTGGAGCGCACCATGGATTTGAGCGCATTGGCCTTGCGGGTTCTGTCCGGCATCGGCTTGCCCTTGGGCTTCTTGCGATGGACCTGGGAGACGAAACCGTTCTTCACCATGAACGTCTCGTTCTTTTCCGAACGATAGGCCGTGTCGGCCCAGACGCCGCTCGCCGTATTGGTCTTGTCGAGCAGATCAGGCAGCCGGGAACCATCATGAGCAGCCGCATCCGTCACCAGCCATTTGCGGATCAGACCATGCGCCCGGTCCGCCGAAACGTGGTTCTTGTAGCCGAAGGATGGGACGGCCAGGTCGACCTGGGGCTGGCCATCCTCACGGGGCTTGGCCTTGGAATACTTCACCGTCCACCGCGCATCGCGGTCCTTTTGCCGCAATTTCGCTGGCTTGTCCTGCCAGTCGTCGGGAATGGTTCCGGCCTTGATCGCCGCCTTTTCGCCATCTGTATTGCGCTGCTTGGGTGCGGCGACAATGGTGGCATCCAGAAATTGCCCCGACATCGCCAGATAGCCTGCCTCCCGCAGAGCCGCATCAAACCGCTCGAACAGACCCTTGATGGCGCTGGCCTTGGTCAGGTGCTCGCGGAACGTCCAGATCGTGTTGGCGTCGGGAACCGGATCGGCAATCCCCAACCCCAGGAACCGCTTCCAGGTCAGGCGGTCGCGCATGAAATATTCTGCGGCCTCGTCGCCCAGGCCATTCATCGCCTGCAGGATCAGCACCTTGAACATCAGCACATGATCGAACGGCGGACGGCCGCCTTTGGCGCCATTCGAGCGCGGAAACGCTCGTTCAAGGTCAGCACGGAACAGCTCGAAATCAATCGTACGGCTCAAGTGTTCCAGCACGTCGCCTTTCTTCGACAGACCCGCCAGACATTCTTCAATGTCGAAAAATCCCGGTGCCTTCATCGCCCCACCTCACAGCCGCAATCCCGTCAGTGAATCAAACGCCCGCCCAAATCGCCAGGGTTTTTGGAGGTGTCCAATTTCCCTTAACACCTGCATTGCGAATTTTGAATAAGAATCAAGGTAAGGGTATGACGACTGCGGCACTTAGCCTAGAACTGAGAGAACTAAGCAGCGAACTAGGCTTTGCGCCGCAGCACGTCTTTTATTTAGTGAAATGCGCTGACGAATTGTATTTTGACATTGAGATCCCAAAGAGAACTCCAGGGGAATTTCGGAAAATATCCGTACCCAGGACAGAATTAAAGGGGGTCCAGCGCGCAATTCTCAGAAAAATTTTGAGCTCGCACGAACCCAGCGAATTCGCTCACTCATACATAAAGGGGAAGTCTGTAATCTCAGCGGCTAAAAAGCTTCTGGGGGAAAAGGCTGTTCTTAAAGTCGATCTAAAGAACTTTTTTCCTGCAATTAGCGCGCGCCGGGTCTTTGGACTGTTCCGCGCCCTCGGCTTCAGCAACAAGAAGGCTTTCATTTTAACGAAGCTAACGACTTACAAAGGCACTCTGTGTCAGGGCGCCCCAACAAGCCCTGCAATCAGCAATTTAGTCTGCAGAAGCCTAGACAAAAATATCAACGCGCTAGCCATTAGCTGGAAACTAAATTACTTGAGATACTGCGATGACATTTATCTTTATCACAGAATCAACTTTAACAGCGATAAACTTCTCACTCGCCTAAGGCGGACTGTCAATGATCACGGTTTTTCGCTGAACGAAGACAAGACGCGATATTATGCTGCTGGCAATCCAAGAATTACGCTTGGCCTTTCCACTCATGGCCGCGTGCTGAGGTTGCCTAGGGCAATGAGGCGAGAGCATCGCGCCGCATTTCACAAAGCTTCGACCAGCCCCACGTGGGCGGAGGCCAATCTTTCCAAACTTCGTGGCATGGCTGAGTGGCACAAGGCGGTCTATGGAAGCGATGCGACGTATAAGCACTATCGTGAGATAATCAAAAATGTACCGCTAATGAAGGTACATGAGCCATTTGCGATTTAGCGCCAGCCTCTTTATCAAGCCCTATCGAACACCCATTCCACTGCCCGTCGCCCCGCCACCCCAGCGGCACCGGGGCGGCCGCCCCAGCGACTTCGATGCGGATTGTGGGGCTGTAGTGGTTGGCAGTATCTACCCGGTCCTTTCGGCGCCTACGGCTCAACGCGAGCTTGGCAGACCTTATACGGCGGAAACGCAGGACTGTACGTGCGGCGGTCCATCTATGCCAGCGCAACGCAGCGACAATGCTGCGGCGGCTTCCGGTATACCCAGCCCTGCCAAACAGCACACCCCTCATGATTGCAGCAGGCCGCGCATCAGTATACCCTTAGAGATGAGATCGATCGCCAAAGAGCCTGCAAGATGACCTATTTCCGCCTGTATCGCGCACAGATATTCCGAATCCAAATGCCCTTGATTCCGGATGATTACCCAGGTGGCGAAACGATGTTGCGTCGGGTTCTGGAAGAGGCGCGGCTGGAGAGAACACTTAAGACCAGGAAATATTTCTTGGTCGGCAGACAAACGATCGGTGAAAATGCCGTTCTATTCAAATTTGCAAGGACTCGGAAAGTCAATACAGTTGACTTTGACGGGGATAATTTTTACAAAGTCGCACACCCTGACCATCCGTTTATACACGTGCTATTTGATTTGAAACTGCAGATTTGCGCAATTGAGAGAAATTCTAATTTTGCTTCGGACGTTGATTGGTCGGCGCAAGCTTTGGCGAAACTGCTGGCAGAATCCCATGCCGTCAAAAGATATGATTGTGAGGTCACATTCGATGCCATTCGCGACCCGACGGAATTGATTGAGTATGTAAGAAAAGCTAGCCAAATCATAAACGTGTTTTTTGACGTTCGCCGGGTGTGCATCCGGTGAGAACCGCAGGTGAGTGCTGCTTTGATCAGGCTGCCTGACTGTCGGCGACGCGCGGCAGCGGACGCCAGTTCCAAGGCAGGAGTTCATCGATCCGGTTGGCGGGATGCGCGGCGATGCGGGCCAGGACGTCGGCCAGCCAGGCTTGCGGATCGATGTCGTTCATCTTGGCGGTGACGATCAGGCTGTAGATGGCGGCGGCACGCTGGCCACCGCGATCCGAACCGGCGAACAACCAGGATTTCCGGCCCAAGGCGAAGCCGCGCAGGGCGCGTTCGGCGGCATTGTTGGGCAGGCAGACGCGACCGTCGTCGAGGAAGCGGGTGAATGCGTGCCAGCGCTTGAGCATGTAGTCCATGGCCTTGGCGAGATCGTTGCCGCGCGAGAGATTGGCGCGCTGTCCGCGCAGCCAGCCTTCCAGATCTGCAACCAAGGGGGCGCTGAGCTCCTGGCGGACGGCACGGCGCTGCTCGGCGGTCTGGCCGTTGATCGTCCGCTCGATCTCGAACAGCGCGTCGATGCGTTGGACCGCCTCCAGGGCCAACGGTGAAATCGGCGCCGTGGTCTTTTCGTCCATCGGCCCTACATGACCCGAAGGGGACATTGCGCGCAGAAAGCGTTCATATGCATCCTTGACGAAGGTATGGTCAGACCGCTCTTTCGGCGGTAGTCTTTCCACGAGGGCTTTGATCCCCAGGCTTTGGATTGGCGACTAGAATCGAAGGGCGGATGGGAATGGTCAGAGGCTTCGCCATCTTGGTGGTCAGCATGTTTTTGTGCTTCGGCCTCGGCCAGAGCGCGGCCGCCGCCCCTGACTGCTCAAGGCCATTCACGCTTGCCCTGCATGATCATGGCCTTCTCTATTCGGCGGACACCGACACCGGCATCGACAAGGACGTCGCCGAGGAACTCATTCGGCGCAGTGGATGCCGGGTCATCGTCAATTTGATGCCGCGCGCCAGAATTTGGCAGTTGATCGAGTCCGGAGCCCTGGATTTCAGCCTTTCGGGCATCACTACCGTCGAGCGAGACAAATTCGCCTCCTTCGCGTGGTACATCAGCAACAAATATTATCTCTTGGTCCGCAAGGATGCCGCCGTTCGTGACCTTGCGGATTTCGAGCGCAATGACCGCCTTCGGCTTGGAGTGATACGCAGCTTTCGCTACAGCGAATCCGCCAACCGGCTTGTCGATACGCTGCAACAGGCGGGCCGCGTCAGTCAATCCGGCGGACTTGGGCCGCTCTATCAGGTCCTGATCGGCAACCAAATCCAGGCGATGATCATAGAACCCTTCGATTACCCCGCGCTGGACGAGAAGCAGATCCGCGGCATCTCGGACATCATCGAGTTCAATGATCCCCCGGTGCTTCACGGCCTGATCATGTCGAAAAAGGCGCTGCCCGCCCATGAACAGGAAAAGTGGCGTAAGCTGGTGAAAGACATGCACCACGACGGGACCGTGCGCCGGATCTTCGAGAAATACTTCCCGCCGGAATTAGCCGCCGCCATGACCACATTCGAAGATCAGCCTTGAGCACATTACGCCTCAAATTCCTTCCCTGGCTGGTCTTGTTCGCGGCACTCGGCGTGACATGGGTCGTTTGGGGTCACGAACGCCAAGCGGTCCGCCAGCAATTGCGGACACAGGTCGATTTTTCCCTGCGCGATGTCGCCAGCAGGATCGAGCAGCGCATTGCCACCTACGAACTGATGCTGCGAGGCGTGCAGGGAATGTATGCCACGGCCGACATCTCCCAGCGGGACATGCTGGCCGGCTATGTTGCATCCCTCCAGTCGGATGCAAATTTTTCCGCCGTTCAGGCAATTGGCGTCGTCGAATTGATTCCGGCGGACCGCAAGGACGCGCATCAACGCGCCATGCGCCAATTGGGAATGGCAGACTATGCCATATTTCCCGAGGGCCAACGGGACGTCTATGGCCCCATCGTCCAGCGCGAGCCGAATATCGGCCTTAACCGTGCCCCTGCCGGATTTGACGCATGGTCTGATCCGGTGCGGCGAGCGGCCATGGAAAAGGCTCGCGACTCCGGCATGGTCGTAATGTCGGGAAAACTCAAGCTCGCGGTGGATGCCGGACAGGAATCTCAGCCCGGATTTATCATGTACATCCCGATCTTCGTCCGGGGACAATCCCATGAGTCGGTCGCCGAACGCCGGAATGCATTGACGGGATGGGTCTTTGCCTCATTCCGGATCAAAGACGTCATGGCCAGCCTGTATGGCGAGCTTCCGCCGGGGGTTGCCTTCACCATTTTTGACGGTGTCGATTTGTCGGCCGAGGGCGTCTTGTACAAGTCCCCCAATTCCGGAGAAGTAAGTCTGTCGGCCGCCACCGCCAATGAATACCTCGTTGTCACCGGTCATAGCTGGACGCTGTCGGCGCGATCTCTGAGGTCTTTTGAAGCCGGTTTCGGCCGCAAGGCAGAATCCCTGATCGCGGGGGGCGGCGTGGGGCTTAGCCTTTTGCTGTCCTTGCTGGTTTGGTTGATGGCCACCGGCAGGGCCCGGGCCATTCAACTTGCCGAATCAATGACGAAGGACCTTCGGATCGCGGTACAGAACACCGAATCCGCGCAGCGAGATCTTGCTGTTCAGGCGCAAAGCCTTGCCCAGTCCAATACGGATCTTGAGCAATTCGCCTATGTGGCATCCCACGATCTGCGCGAGCCGCTTCGGATGGTGACCATGTACCTTGCCCTGGTGTCGAGGAAGCTTGGACCGGATCTTGATGCCGACATGAAGGAATTCATCGGATTTGCCGTGGATGGGGCAAAGCGGATGGACGCGCTTATTCTCGGTCTTCTCGAGTATGCCCGTATTGCACGGAGTGAAATGCCGCTCCAGCCCTTGGCACTCGGCGAGCCTATTGCCGAAAGCCTCCGGAATCTGCAGATCCTCTGTCAGGAGGCCGGGGCGGTGGTTTCCGTGGCGGAAGACTTGCCCTCCATCTTGGGTGACCGCACCGAGTTGATCCGGCTGTTCCAGAATCTGTTCGCCAATGCCGTCAAGTATCGCTCCCCAGACCGCGCTCCCATTATCTCGGTCGGCTGGCGCGACGACGGAACGGAATGGTGCGTTTGGGTGAAGGATAACGGCATCGGAATCGCGCCAGAATATTTCGAGCAGGTCTTCGGCATCTTCAAGCGGCTTGTAACCCGCAAGGAATACGAAGGCACCGGCATCGGGCTGGCGATCTGCAAGAGGATCGTAGAGCATCACCTTGGCCGCATTTGGGTTATGTCCATCGTCGGTGAAGGCTGCACGTTCTTGATGGCCTTTCCCAAAATCGATGCCCAGAAGGGTCATTGAAGGATTAAGCGGCGGCCCTTCATGGCACAACTGGGCCATAGCGGACGCTCCAGCCGAGTGGCGGTTGCCGGGGGTACAGCGGTCAGATACCAACGGGTTGCGCACCTCTACCGCCAGCTTACGCTGTGCGGAGAAATAGGGTTCGCGGCAAATGGTGGCGCGCCCCCGCAACAAAATTAGATAGAAATATCAAACAATTAGAGCGGTTTCACGCCGGAATCGGTAGAGGATTCCCCCTGAGGTCATTTTGTGATTCAACATCTTCGGTAACAACGCTCCCGAGGATGATGCGATGACGTGGCGCTCAGGGCAGTCCTATTCTCAGGACTTGCGCGATAGAGTTTTGGCGGCTGTGGACAGCGGCATGAGCGCCTACGAGGTGGCGCCGCTGTTCCGGGTGAGCGTTTCGTACATCTACAAGGCCCAAGGCCGCCGCCGGGCCACCGGCGAGACGACGGTGAAGCCACGGCCTGGGCGGCCAGGACAGAAGCTGGCGGCTCACCTTGAGGCGTTGCAGGCGCAGATCAAGGTCGAGCCCGATGCCACGCTGGCTGAGTTGCGCGCCTGGGTTCTGGCCGAATTGGGCGTGTCGATCAGCGTCGGCGGCCTGTGGAACACGCTTGAGCGGCTCGACCTCAGTCTGAAAAAAAGAGTGCGCATGCTGCCGAGCAGGAACGTCCCGACGTAGCCGAAGGACGCATCGCCTGGCGAGCCGAGCAGCCGGCGCTGGACCCAACCCGCTTGGTCTTCCTTGATGAAACCGGGGCATCGACCAACATGACCCGGCGCTACGGACGGGCGCCGCGCGGTCAGCGGCTGCTGGCTGCGGTGCCGCACGGTCATTGGAAAATGACCACCTTCGTCGGGGCGCTCCGGCATGACGGAATCTCCGCCCCCTTCGTCATCGACAAGGCGATGAATGGCGCGATCTTCCTGGCCTATGTCGAGCAGGTCCTGGCTCCGACCTTGCGGCCCGGCGACATCGTCGTAATGGACAATCTGCCCGCCCACAAGGTGGCAGGGGTCAAGCAACTCATCGAAGCCCGAGGGGCCACCCTGCGGTATCTGCCGCCCTACTCCCCAGACCTCAATCCCATCGAGCTCGCCTTCGCCAAGCTCAAGAGCCTGCTGCGAAAGGCGCAAGCCCGCACCATCAACACCTTATGGGACGTGATCGGAAAACTCATCGACCTGTTTCCGCCCGAGGAATGCGCCAATTTCTTCGCCCACGACGGATATGGACGCTCGATGTGAAAATGCTCTAAATGTCCCGCTCGGGATCGATATCGTGGGCGCGCTTCCCGTACTTGTCGGTCAGCGATGCACCGGTGGCGATTTCGACATGATCGCGATGGTACTTGGCCGCGTGGCTCAGAAATTTTTGCTGCATATCCAGCATGTGGGTCAGCATGGTGGTCATGTTCTGCGCCGAATGGGACCACGCTTTCAGCCAAGCGGCCTGGAATTCGGTAAAGCCCTTGAAGGGATCGGCCATGGCATCCTCCCGTTGTTGCAGATCGATCCCGAAGGGATACGATTGTAAACTTTTCGAGTGTAGCAGAGCCTATCCTTTGGTTCTAGCCGAGCCCGGTCATGGCATCTATGCCGACAAGGCAGCGGCGCGATCGGGCAGAATAGTCAGGATGCGGGCAAAACCGGACACATCGAAGATTTCGCGGATATGCGGCTTCATGCCGCACAGGGCGAATTTACGCGGGACACGGGTCATCTTGGCCCCCACCAGGACGACACGCAGGCCGGCGCTGGAGATATAGTCAAGCTCGGCGAAGTCGATGACGATCTTGCCCGCGCCGGAATTGACGGCGGCGAGGACCCGGACCTCGAAAGCCTTGGCGGTGGCACTGTCGACACGGGCGACAGGAACCAAAATTATCGCGCCATCAGCTTGGTCTTCCCGAATCTCCATTTCCTTAACTCTCCTGTTCGGTGACGTTCTTTTCCAGCGTCACGATATTTGTGCCGCCCTCGCGGCGGTAATCGGTGCGATCCATGAATTCCTTGACCAGGAATACCCCCAATCCGCCGATGGGACGGTCGTCCACATCCAAGGCCAGATCGGGTTCGGGGGCATCGGTAAAGGGATTGTACTCTTTGCCGTCGTCGATGATTTCGGTGATCAGACGACCATTGTCCAGCGCGAATTTAACGTGGATATCGTGGTGGTGGCCGTCCTCGTAGCCATAAGAGACGATATTGGTGATCAACTCGTCCAAACACAGATTTAGATTGAAAGAAATTCGCTCCGGCATGCTGTTGCGCTCGACGAATTCATCGACCAGACCGGCCAGACGCGCCAATTCATCCAGATCGTTGGCAATCGTCACTTCCAGCCGGGTATGCGGCACGGGCTTGGGCTTCGGCGGCTGCATCACCACCCGAGGACGCTTGGTGACGCTGGCGCCATTGACCACCGGCGCAACCGCCGGCTTGGCCGCATCGGTCTTGATCAGCTTGGCCGTGGAAACCGCCATCACCGGTGCCTTGGCGGGAGCGGGAGCGACCGTCGGGGTCGGGGCCGGGGTCGGGGCCGGGGCCGAGGTCGGGGCCGACACCGGCTGGACCATGATCCTGGGCCGCTTCGCCGGCGGGTTCGTCGGCGCGGCGGGCGCCCGTACGGCGGACACCGAGACAGCGATGGGGGCTGGCGGCGGAACCGGAGTCGACGGCGGTGTCGGAGATGGTGTGGAAACGGGCTCGGGCACCGCCTCGCCGCCACTGCCCTGGAAGCCGGTCAGCATCAATCGCCGTTGCTGAGTCTCGATGCCACCGTCATGAACGCTGACACGGTCGAAACGCAGCGACAGCATGGTGATATCGTCGAATTGCGGGGCGTCGCCGACAAAGGCCTCGACCGCCCGCTGCACGGTGGCGATGACCTGTTCCGGGTGAATGGGGCCCAAGCCCCGCAGGGTCTGGATCAGTCGCGGTTCGTCATACAGCGTCTCGGACACGTCTTGCGCCTCGGTGACGCCGTCGGTGTAAAGCACGATGGTATCATCGGGGGCGATGGTGAAGGTGCCGGTATCGTATTCCAGATCCTCCATCACCCCTAAGGCGACCCCCGAGACATCGCGGATGGCGTCCACATTTTGACCTTGGCGCAGGATCAGGGGCGGCGGATGGCCGGCATTGCAGAAGGCCACCTCGCCCGAGCGGGTGTCGACCACCGCGTAGAAGCAGGTGGCGAACAGGGTCTGCGGATTGTCCGCCGACAACATGGTATTGACGAAGGCCAGGCACTCGCCGGGCGAGCGCGACAGCGGCGCCACCGCCTTGATCAGCGAGCGGGCGATGGCGATGAACATGGCCGCCGGCACACCCTTGCCCGAGGCGTCGCCGATGACGATGCCCAGATGATGATGATCGAGCAGGAAGAAATCGTAGAAATCGCCGCCGACTTCCTTGGCCGGAACCATGGCGGCGTGAATCTGGAATTCGTCGCGGTCGGGGAAGGGCGGGAAAACCTGCGGCAGCGACGACAATTGCAGTTCGCGGGCGAAATCCAGTTCCTGCCGCAATGCGTTCAACTGGTCGCGGGTGCGCAGGGCTTCGCGCAAGACCTCGGCCTCGCGCGTACGTTCGGCGATCAGGGTTTCCAACGACAGGTGCTGTTCGCGGATGCGGTCGGACATGGTCTGGAAGGCCACGCCCAATACTTCCAACTCGCCCTTGCCGCTGTCGGCGGCATCCTCGGACCCGGCCTTCCTTTCGGCCATGGCCTCGATCTGCTTCATGTCCGACAAGATCGCGGCGCGGGCCTCTTCCTCCAGCATTTCCGACAGTTTCAGCATCTGCAGGCGGATGAACAATTCCTGCCGGCGGCGCTGGCGTTCGCGCCGCTGTTGCATCAGGTCCAGCTTGACGGTGTTTTCGCGGAACACGCCGACGGTGCCGGCGATGCGACCGATTTCGTCCTTGTCGTTCCTGACTTCCAAGGTCACCGAGGTATCGCCGCGCGACAGCGCGTTCAACACGGCGATGGCTTCGTCGAGCGGATGGAAGGACCGGCGCAGATAGACGTAGAAGATGCCCAGCACCAGCACCAGGAAGCCGATGACGGCACCGATGGCGATGACCCGGATCAGGCGTTGGCGTGCCTGGGTTTCCGACACGTCCCTGGCGGTGACCAGGGCGCCGATGACCCGATTGAAACCGTCCTGCACCGGCAAGACGACGACGGAATAGTACTTTTCGCCCTCGGCCCAGGTCAGCAGACGGCTTTTGCGCACGCTGATCTTGCCGTTGAACACCGACCACAGGGCATCGTTGGTGCCCTGGGCCAAATGACCGTTGCGATCGACCAGGAAGATGTCCGAGCCGGTGGAGGCCTGGAACTCCGACAAGGGCGGCTGCATGTCGGCGGCCAGCACGGCGATGCCGGCCACTTCGTCACCGCCGATCTGCAACGGAAAGGCCAAGGTGGCGGTGAAGGTCCGCGACGCGTCCTGCAACACCCCGCGCACCGGGCGCTTGCCATCGACGATGGCACGCACGGTGCCGGCGTCCAGGATCGGCGGCTCCAGCAAAGACCCGCGCGAGCTGTACAAAAGCTCGCCGTCGCGGTCCAGGATTTCCAGGCGGCTGACGGTGCCGCGCGTCTTCATCGCCTCGGCCAGCGGCCCCATATGGACCAGGGTCTGGGCCGGGTCGCGGTGATCCACCGCGGTGACGATCTGCATGTTGCCGGCGATGCCGCGGGCATCGGTTTCCAGGCGCTGGACGGTGTTTTCCACCAGCTTGCGCCAGAAGATTTCCTGCCCGTTCAGCGTCGCCTGGGCATAGCGCTCATCGGCCAGTTCCTCGCTTTTGAGGCCGGCGAAGGTCAGGCCGGCGACCAGCAGCGAATAGGTTATGGAAACGATCAGCGTTACGCGTGTGCGCAGCAGCATGACGCCCCCACCTTTTCAGCCGCGGCTCCGGCGATGGCCTGCAATTGGACGGCGCTCTCCGCCGGCATGAAACGGCGCAGAACGTCCATGTATTCCTGTGGGTCGTACAGCCGCAACCCCTTGGAGCGGAAGGCGTCGAAGGCCTCACGCCCCGGCAGGCTGCCGTAAACCCGCAGCGAGCGGTCCTGACCCTGCAAGTCGGGGCCCTGACCCTGGCGCAGACCGTCGAGGACGGTCATGAACAGATCGAGGCCGGCGCCATAGGTGTTGACCACATGCCACAGCAAGGACCGTTCCGCCTGGATTGGCAGCCAGCCGATCCCCACCACCGGGCCGGTATCGATGCCGTCATCCACCCGGTGCAGGGTGCAGCCGATGGCATCACCGCCTTCCAACATGCAGCGGAACGGCGCGAACAGGCCGGCATAGCGCGGCAAGGCGCCAGGATGGACGTTATAGGTGCCGAAGCGGGGGATATCGAAGACATTACGGCGGAAAATCAGCGAAAATCGCGCCGACAACATGATGTCGGGGGCGAAGCGCCGCAACATCTCTTCGCCCTCGGGGCCGTTGATGTCGCCGATCACCTGGATGGGAACGCCAAAGCGCTGCGCCAACCCGTCGAAGGTGGCCAGCTCCGCCGGCGCGCCATCGTCGTCGAGGCGGTCGATCAGCGGAAACAGCGTATCCATGGGCAAATCGCGCTCGAGAAACTTCATCTCGGCCAGTTCAGGCACCGCCTGTTCCACCGGGCGGGTCTTGTCCGACAGCAGCACCATGACCGTGTCGCCACCCAGACGCGGCAACAGCTGATTGAGAATCAGCGCCCCGGCCAGATCGCGCTTGGTGCAGATGACGATCCGCAACGGCGTGTGCTCCTTGTTCATGGCCGGACCTCGGCGCCGCTATCCACCACTTCGGCCAAGCTCAGCAGCCCCATGGGCGGATAGAATTCAAGCGCGCGCACCACCGGCATGTTGATGATGATGGACAGACGCCGCGGCGGGTCGATGGGCAGGTCCGCCGGCGCCTTCTTGTGGACCAGGATCTGTTCCGCCTTGTAGGCGGTCAGTTGGCCGACGGTGTAATAACGATAGACCCCGCCGAACATGGCCTTGGACGACAGTACCGGGTTTTCGGCGGCGGCGAAGCTGGGCATCTTTTCCGCCAAGGCGGCACCGGTCAGGACGTCGCGATTGACGTTAAGGAAGGTGTCGGGGGGGATATAAAGAAAATCCACCCCGTCCTGCTTGAGGTCGCGCACCTTGCCGGCGATGCTTTCCACCACCGGCTTGCCATCGACCACGTCCACCGCGGCCACCGCCAGCTCATAGCCGTTCTTGCGTCCCAGTTCGCGCAATTCGTCGGCGGCCACCAGCGAGTTCTTTTCCAAGGGATTGTAAACCATGCCCAATTTGCGCACCTGACGATAGGATTGCAGCAGGTTTACCTGGGTATCCATGGGCACCAGATAGCTGGTGCCGGCGATATTGCGGCCCGACGACGCCAGATCGGGCACCACCTTGGCCCCCACCGGCTGCGACACGATGGCGAAGACGGCGGGAATATCGGTGATGTGCTTAGCCGGGTCGACCTTGTCATAGGTGCCCAACATGTCCACCGTCACCGTGGTGCCCCAGGTGAACACCAGATCGACACCCAATTGCTTGGCCTCGGCCACGAATTCCGGCAGCTTGGCCCGGTCCTGGCCGGCGTCGCGGATGATCAGCTCGACCGGAATGTTCTGGTTGGTGAAGTAGTCCTTGAAGCCCTGGGCGGCATCTTCCCAGCCGCGCCACAGCGCCATATAGATGCGATAGGGCTTGGCCGGAGATTGGCCCGGAGATTGGGCCTGGGCCGGCAGGGCGGCGAACACAGCCGCCGACAGGGCGGCGCCCAGGAGCACACGGCGCATCATCATGGGGCGTCCTCCTCGGTTTCCAGGTGCGGGCCGCTGCCATAGGCGCCGGCGACCATGGCGAAGATGGCAGCCATGACCAGGACCACCGCCCCCAGACCGATCACCGCCCCCTTGGGTCCCCAGTGCAGCAGGAAGCCAGCGGCCAGCAACGGACCGATCACCGAACCCACCCGTTCCAGCGTGCGCAGCAAGGCCAGAACCTGGGTGCGACCGTGGCGATTGCATTCGATCCAGCAGATATCGGGAATGGCCGCCAATTGCGGCGATGCCGACATGCCATGGGAAATACCCAGACAGACGATGCCGATGACCAAGGGCAGCGTACCGTCGAAAGCCAGCATGGACAAAATACCGGCACCGCCGATCAGCCCGCCCAGGGCCACCTGACCGATGCGCCAGCCTATCTGATCGGCCAGGCGGGTCGATTGCGACGACACCGCCAGCATGACCAGGGGATACAGCACCATGATGCGGGCCAGTTCGGCCAAGGAATGGTCCGAACTCCACAAGGTCAGCGGTACCAGGAAGAAGAAATAGCCGGTCAGCGCCATCTTGGCCGGAATGGCGGCGAACAGTACCAGGACGGTGAACCGCCAATTGGCGAAGATGCGTAGCAACGGGCGACCGGACGGAACCGGGGCCACTACCGGGGCACCGTGGTCCACCACCGACAGCAGATGGCTGAGCAGCCAGCCGGACACCAGGATCAACACGGTGGAGACGAAGAAGGTGGGGGCGAAGCCGATGCGCTCGGCCAGCACACCGCCGGCGGCGGTGCCGCAAACGGCCGCTGTCAGCACCGCGCCGACATAACTGCCCAGACCGGTGGCGCGGTTGCTGTCCACCGTGGTCTTCGAGATATAACTTTGGCAGGCCACCGTCACCAGGGCATAGCCCAGGCCGGCGATGCCGCGCCACAGGCTCAGTTCAACGACGCCCTGGGCCAACCCGCTCATGACGCAGCCCAACACCGCCGGAGCCAGACCGAACTGGAACACCTTGCGGCTGCCCAGCCGTTCGGTCACCGCCCCCGCCCACAACGAGCCCACGGCGATACCGGCCATGAACACGGCGATGGGCAGCGCCATCAGCACTTCAGGCGTCAGCCAGCCCGCCTGCGACGGCAAGGCCTGGGCATAAAGCGGCATGAAGGCGCGGCTCAGCTCCTCGGCGAAGATAAACAGGAACAACGGCAGCCGCACGTCCGACGACAGTTTCTCGCGCAGGACCTGTGGCGCCCCCGAAGGATGGAAACGGAACAGGAAGCGCACCCGATCGGCGATCTCACTCACCTGACCAGCCACATCGCGATCAAAATGGCCGCTGCGCACTTCATCGATATAGGCCATCAGGCCGCGATAGGCACCATCGACCTGGCGCATGGCGCTGTTGAAGACACGAACGAAATGCCCCACCTCGTCGGACGAGGTGATCCCCGGCACCCGGGTGAAGTCGCCGCGCCGGGCCTGGGCCACCACCTCGGCCACCAGTTTCATCGGGCCGGAAACGTTGAACACCACCACGAACAGCAGAACCTCGAAGGCGATGATCAGCGACGTCACCAGCACCACGGCGATATCGTAGAAAATACCGAACAACTGAGTGGCGACGTAATCCTGATCAAAGCCCACATGGACCTGCGCCACCGCGACATCCCGCACATGGACGGGCAAAGCCAGATCGACGAAGTCGGCGATGTTCGCCTTCAATCCGGTATCGTCCAGCACCGCGCCCGAGCGGCTGCGATAGGCGTCGTTCAACTGCTCGGACAGCGCCCCGCGCAAAAACAGGATATCACCCTTGGCATCGGTGATCCCCAGATAACGGATTTCCGGATTGGCACTGAGCACCTGGGCAAAGAATTCATCCACCCCCACCAGCTTATCGACGGGAATGCCAAAGCCCACGGCGCGTTCCAGTTGCGCCACCAGATCGCGGGCGATGGCGGCGGCCTTCAGGTCCATTTCCGGACTCAAGCCCCGCTTGAAACTATCGAGCGCCCGGTACGAACCGATGACCATGGGCGGCACCAGCACCAGCACCGCCAGCATCAGCAACCGGATCAACAATGAGCGGGACGAGTCGAGACGCATGGCCCCCTCACGCAAGCCGGTCAAGGCGTTCGACTTCATCGGTCGACGCTTTGATATGTTCAACCGCTTCACGGGTCTTGGCGACGAACTCGCCGAAATGCCCGTCGAATTCATTTACCGTCGCCACATCATCCAGCGGCGCCTCGGCCCCCGGGGCCAGAAGCAGGGCATGTTCCATGGCGTGCAGGCGCCGGCGCACCGCGCCCAGGGCGATGCTGGCCACGACCACGGCCAGCAGACTGAACACCACCACCAGCCCGGCGATCTCGCCGGCCAGACGCCACAGCATGGGGCCCAATTCACGCTCCACATAGCCGGTGGGATAAAGCAACACCACCGCGCCTTCGACCTTGCCCAGACTGTTGACCAGGGGCAGGCCGACGACGTTGGAATCCTCGTCGAGGAAAGCGAAAGGCTGCAAATTGGTGAGACTCAACGGCAACAGCCAATTTTCCGGCACCGAGGCGCCGATGCGGCCTCGGTCGCTGTTGAAGAGAATTTCACCCTTGGCGTCATAAATCTCGATGCCCTGAACCTGCTCGTCACGGGCTTTTTCCAGCTCGATGGTTTCTTGCACCTGACGTAATTGTCGCAGGGCGAAACCCAGGTTCAGACTGTCTTCCACCTTCTGCTTGATGGTGAAGGCGACGAAGCTGTAACGGGAGCGCACCAGCTCCGACATCACGTCCTGGAACTTGAAAAAGCCGAACAGAGCCGTCACCATCATGGTGCACACCAAAATGGCGATCAACGCGGCGGATACCTTGCGGGCCAACGACCACGACATGGGATCAAGCCCCCTCGGCCCGCTGTGTGGCGGGCCGCGCCCTTGACCAATGCAGAGACCCGCTCAAGCCAGACAAACCATGCCTCCCAACTCCGCTAACCATACCAATGCACGGCACCGGCCATTTCCCCAACTACATTTATAGGCTATTTACATAAAACCGCCAAGGGCCGGATAATCCCGGCACCAAAATAACCATATGACTGCGCAAATGGAACCTGTGCGCAATAGGTAATAGGGACTAAATCTTGGATAATCCCGATCATTCTACGGTCAATACCTTAGAGCATATGAACTGCACCCGCCCCATCGGGGTGTTCGATTCCGGTGTCGGCGGCTTGACCGTGGCCGCGGCCCTGCACCGCCGCCTGCCGGCAGAGACATTGCTGTACCTGGGTGATGTCGCACGTTTACCCTATGGAACCAAAGCGCCGCAGACGATTATTCAATATGTGTTGAGGGCGGCGGCTTTTTTCAGGTCGCAGGACATAAAAATGCTGGTCCTGGCCTGCAACACCGCCTCGGCCCATGCCGCCGCCGCCTTGGCCCAGCATTTTCCCGATCTTCTGGTCTTGGGCGTGATCGATGCCGGGGCCGAGCAGGCCGCCGCCCTGTCGCCCGGCGGGCGCATCGTCGTCGCCGCCACCGAGGGCACCTGCCGCTCCGGCGCCTTCGACCGGGCGATTGCCGCTCAGCGACCCACAGCCGCCATCACCCCGGTGCCCTGCCCGCTCTTCGTTGCCATGGTGGAAGAAGGGCTGACCGAAGGGCCCATCGCCGAGGCCATGATCCGCCAATATCTGGCCGAGCACTTCCAAGGCGACGGCGCAGCCGATTGTCTGGTGCTGGGCTGCACGCATTTCCCGCTGCTTGCCCCCTCCTTACGCAAGGTGCTGGGGCCCATTCCGGTGCTGGTTGATTGCGCCCAGGCGGTGGCTGAACGGGCCGCCCTCATGCTGGCACAAAAAGGATTGGCCGCCGGCAGCGGCAAAGGCGGCATCCATCTTTACACCACCGACGCCCCGGCCCGCTTTTCCGCCACCGCCGGCGCTTTTTTCCCCGGCCTGGGGACGGCACCACCGGTGGAACTGATCGATTTGTGATTTCATCGCTTCGTCACTTGCCGCCACAGCGGCGGCGGCTTAGGCATGCGCAAACGCCCCGAAGGAGGCCCCCATGCGCATCGCCATCGTCACCGACGCCTGGCACCCCCAACGCAACGGCGTGGTCCGCGTCCTTGCCAGTCTGTGCGGCCAGCTGGAGCGCCTTGGTCACCAGCTATTGGTGATCGAGCCAGGGCAATTCAGGACCATCCCGTGTCCGTCCTACCCGGAAATCAAGCTGTCGCTATTCGTCGCCGCCGGGCTTGGTCAAGCCCTGCACGATTTCGCCCCCGACGCCATCCATCTGGCGACGGAAGGCCCGTTGGGCTGGGCGGCGCGGCGCTGGTGCCTGGACCGGCGCCTGCCCTTCACCACCGCCTATCACACCAAGTTTCCCCATTACGTCCGCGCCCGTACCGGCGTGCCGCTATCCTGGCCCTATGCCTTGATGCGGCGATTTCACGCCCCCTCGGCGGCGGTGATGTGCCCATCGCCGTCGGTACGGCGGGAATTGGCGGAATGGGGCTTCGTCAATGCGGTGGAATGGAGCCACGGCGTCGATGCCGTCACCTTCCACCCCCAGGCCAAGGATTTCGTCGATCTGCCGCGCCCCCTCTTCCTCTATGTGGGCCGGGTGGCGGTGGAAAAAAACCTGCCGGCGTTTCTGTCGCTGGACCTGCCGGGTTCGAAAATGGTGGTCGGCGATGGCCCCGCCCGCGCCGGCCTGATGAAGCGCTTTCCCCAGGTGCACTGGCGCATCGCCAATGGCGACGCCGAATTATCGCGCTATTTCGCCGCCGGCGATTGCTTCGTCTTCCCCTCCAAAACCGACACGTTCGGACTGGTCATGCTGGAAGCCCTGGCCTCGGGCGTGCCGGTGGCGGCCTTTCCGGTCCCCGGCCCGCTGGACGTGATCGGCGATTCCCCCGCCGGCGTGCTGAACCATGACCTGCGGGCCGCCGCCCTGGCCGCCCTGGACATTCCATCCGCGTCATGCCGTGACCATGCCTGTCGCTTTTCTTGGGAGCGTGTCAGCGCCGAATTCCTGGCCTTGCTGGCCCCCACCGGCCGGAATGCGGGAAATGCCGGGTAAAAGGTGAAGGGTGTCGTCGGAAATGTTGCACTTTCGCCGACGCTTCGCCACACTGGCGCCGCTTTGAAACCCACCATCGCGAGGCACTTAGTGATTCGTAAATCCAGCAGCGCCATTGCCGCCCTCGTCTGCATCGCCATCGCCGCTCCGGCCTTCGCCAAGCAGCAATGCTATACGCCGCAAGACATCCGGGCCATGCAGGTGCGCCAGCTGCATTACGAGTTGATGGTCGCCGCCCTCAAGTGCCAGGGCACCGAGGTCGACTTCCGCGGCAAATGGTCCACCTGGGTCAACCGCTTCGGCACCACCATGAATGCCAATGCCACCCACCTGCGCGGCATGTTCGGACGCCTGGGCAAGGGCCAAAGCGGCATGGACCGCTATGTCACCCAATTGTCCAACGACGCCTCCATGCGGGCGCAGCACGTGGAAGAATATTGCGACACCCAGGTCAAGCTGTTCGATACCGTCTTGGACCTGTCGCCGCACGAGATGGAAAACTGGGCGGCCAATACCATTGAAAAGCCGATCCCGGCCACCGCCGGCTGCTCGGCCGCGCCGGTTCCGTCGCCGGTGAAGCAGGCCAAGGCCGAAAAGGCAGCGCCGAAACCCGATTCCAGCAAGGCCAAGGCGGAAAAAGCCAAGGCCGACAAGCCCGCCGCCAAGCCGGCGACGCAGGCCGCCAGCAAGGGCTGACCCTTGCCCGCGGCCTTGCGGTTGTGTTTCTTCGGGGACAGCTTCATCAACGGCACCGGCGATCCCACTGGCTTGGGCTGGGTCGGTCGCGCCTGCGCCTCACAGAGGACCGCTTCGCCCGACCTGACCGTCTACAACCTGGGCATTCGCGGCGATAAAACCGCACAAATTCACCGGCGCTGGCAGGTCGAAGCCCAAGCCCGGCTGGATGGCATCGCTCCCGCCCAGCGTCGCCTGATCTTTTCTTTTGGCGCCAATGATTCCGCCCAGAACATTCCGCCTCAACACACCCTGGCCGAAGCGGAATGCCTGCTGCGCCCCGCCCAAGCCTATGCCCGCACCCTCTTCATCGGCCCCGCCCCCATCGCGGACGATGCTGCCGCCGATGGCCGTATCACCTCTTTGTGTGAGGATTTCACGGCCCTTGCCGCACGCCTGGACCTGCCTTATCTGCCCATCCATGGGTTTCTGCGCCAGCACCGTTCCTGGATGGATGAAGCGGGCGCCGGGGATGGCGTCCACCCTGGCGCTGGCGGTTATGCCGCGCTGGCCGACTTCATCTGTGGATGGGCGCCCTGGCAAGGGCTGTTTGATTAGAGCTGCCTGCATTCAGCGGCCAGTCGGCTTTGCCCACTGATTTTACCCCTATACCTCCTCCTTGGCCGAGACGCAGGCGAGCATTGCGTCGGCAATCAGGTGATCACCTTGCCTTTTCAAGGCTAAAGCAGCCCCTCGAATGTCTCGCGGCTCCCGATTCTGGCTCAGCTTGGATTTCCCAATCAGGCGCGTGACGTGGATCTCGATCCCGACAATGGCTTTCACCATGGTGTCGATGAACGCCTTGGGGCTATCGCTCATCTTCCACGGTACGGGCTGCGACACTTCGTGGGATTTGGTCAGGCGGGCGACGATGCCGCGCACGGTTCGTTCGTCATCTTTGACGACGATGCGTCCGTAAGCGTGAGCAACCTTGTAGTTCCAAGTTGGAACCTGCTTATGGGACTCGTGCTTGCTGGGGTACCAGTTGGGTGAGATGTAGGCGTCACCGGCTTGGAATACCGCCAGCACCTCATCGCCGTCGCTTACATTCCGCCAAAGCGGATTTGCCCGTGCCACATGAGCACGCAGCACGCCAAGCGACCCTTCCCCTTTGTCCAGTTCAAAGGGAATGTGGTTGGCGTCCAGACCGTCGATCCCATACGTCACCAAGACCCCGAACGGATGGCATGAAATGAGGTCGTGAAGAATGTCGACTTCGGCTTCTTCAAAATGGGACGGAACGTACATGCAAACGCCTCTCTGGCTGAGAATTGCGGGCAATCAGCCGATGACCATGACGATCACGCGCCCGCGATTGCCTCTCAACCACCCGGAAGACATCCGCATTTGGGCCGAACGATAGCCATGCTTTCCTAAAACGCAAAAAACCCCCGGTCCTTAGGACCGGGGGTCTTCGCTACGACCAACCGATTAGGGCAGGACGATTTCGACGCGGCGGTTCTGCGGCTCGCGCACACCGTCGGGGGTCTGGACCAGCGGGACCGCTTCGCCCTTGCCGACAACCGAGATCTGGTCGGCGGGGATGCCCTGCTTGACCATGGCGGCCTTGACGGCGTTGGCGCGCTTCAGCGACAGAGCCATGTTGTACTTGTCCGGGCCGGAACGGTCGGCGTGGCCGGTCAGGTCAACACGGGTGGTCTTGCCCTTCTTGGCGGTATCGACGGCCTGGGTGATGACCTTGGAAGCTTCCGGGGTGATGTCCGACTTGTTGAAGTCGAAGAACACGATGAAGTTCTTGGGGGTCGGCACGGGCTTGGCGACCGGGGCAGGAGCCGGGGCGGCAACCGGAACCGGAGCCGGGGCCGGAGCAACGACCGGAGCCGGAGCGCCGAACTTGTAGGTGAAGCCGGCCAGGATCGAGTGGTTGCGATAATCGCTGTCGCCCGAATTGGCGGTGCCCACATCGGCGTCCAGGGTGGCGAAGTAACGGTACTGAGCCTTCAAAGCCCAGTTGCTGTCGAGGTCGTAGCCGACGCCGGCGATGCCCTGGTAGGCGAAAGCGTTATCGGAATTGCGGGCGCCGTTCCCGGCGAAGTCGCCGTCCAGCCAAGCCCAGCCGATACCGGCGCCGACGAAGGGATGCCACTTGCCGGTCGGCATGAAGTCATAGATGCCGTTGACCATGGTGCTGATCGAGTCGATCGAGTCGTTGGCGCGGTAGCCGACTTCAAACTCCACCTTGGGAGCGCCGAAGCTGTAGCCGACCTGGCCCAGACCAACCCAACCCCAATCGGAATCGGCGCCGGTGGACGAACCCGGGTCTTGCATGTAATTGGCGCCACCGTCCAAACCAACATACCACTGGGCGTTGGCGGCGACGGGCAGGGCGGCGAGAACGCCAGCAACCAGCAGAGTCTTCATGGTACGCATTGAGAGGGCTTCCTTATGCATTAACAGGTTCGCACGCGATTAGTCTGGTTTCTACCGCAGGACGTCACCCACGGCAAGGACCGCCTTAGAGAAGATTCAATGTTTCACGACACCGTGGCATTTTCGTCACTATCAGAAGGAGCCGCCACCAGCGTCTCCGCCTGCACCACCGCCTCGGCCTGGCGTTTGAGCCGGCGGAAGGCGCGGATACTGACGGGAATCAGGCCGACATAGGCAAAACCCAGCACCACCAGGGTCAACCACGGCTCGGTCACCAGGAACGCGGCCAGCAGGCCGACGATCAACAGCACCGGCAACACCCAGGCATTGGGGATGCGAACCTTCTTGAAAGAGAAGGTGGGGATGGTGCTGACCATCAGGAAGGCCACCCCCAGCAGAAAGACCGACACCACGGTGGGGCGGGCGAAAAAGCTGTCGCCGAATTCAAAGCTGGCGACCATGGGCAGCAGCACCACCCCGGCGGCGGCGGGGGCGGGAATGCCGGTGAAGAAATTATAGGCATAAGGCGGCAGGTCGGCATTGCCCAGCATGGTGTTGAAACGGGCCAGCCGCAGGGCGCAGCACACCGCGAACAAAAGCACCAAGGCCCAGCCGAAGCCGCCGGCGCCCTGCATGGTCCAGAAATACAGCACCATGGCCGGAGCGACGCCGAAACTGACGAAATCGGACAGGGAATCCAACTCGGCGCCGAATTTCGACGTCCCTTGCAGCAGCCGCGCCACCCGCCCGTCCAGACCGTCGAGGATGGCGGCCAGGACGATGGACAGCACCGCGTGCTCCCACTTGCCATGCAGGGCGAAGCGGATCGAAGTCAGCCCCGCGCACAGGGCCAGCACGGTCAGGATATTGGGAATAAGCTTGTTCAGCGACAGGCCGGGCAGCTTGGGCGGACGGATCAGACGGCGCCGGGGCTGGCCTGGGGCTGATGGCTTGAACATCTCAGCGCACCTCGCCCTGGCGGGCCGGTTCGGTCGAATTGAGGTCGGCCAACACGGTTTCTCCGGCGATGCAGCGCTGCCCCAAGGTGACTTGCGGCTGAACCCCTTCGGGGAAATAGACGTCAACGCGCGAACCGAAACGGATCAGGCCGAAACGCTCGCCGGCGCGGATGGTCTGGCCTTCGACCAGATCGCAGCGGATGCGTCGTGCCACCAGACCGGCGATCTGGACGAAGGCGACAGAGCGCCCGTCTTCCAATTCCAGCGCCACCGCCATGCGTTCGTTTTCCTCGCTCGCCTTGTCGAGGGCGGCATTGACGAACTTGCCGGCATGATAGGCCAGCTTGGTCACCCGGCCCGACAGCGGCGCGCGGTTGATATGGACGTCGAACACGCTCATGAACACGCAAACGCGCGGGCGCGGCGTCTCGCCCAGGCCCAGGCCGGCGGGCGGCACCGCATCGCCGACCAAACAGACCACACCGTCGGCGGGGCTGATGACCAGACCGTCGCGCGTGGGGGTGACCCGGTCGGGATTGCGGAAGAAATAGGCGCACCACAAGGTCGCCACCAGCCCCAGCCAGCCCAAAGGTTGCCACAGCAGACCCAACAAGATCGCCGCGACGGCGAACAGGGCGATGAACGGCCAGCCTTCCCGATGGATCGGGACCATGATGTAGCTGGACATGGACAGGTTTTGAGACTGCAAGGTGAACCTCGTGCGTTTTGATGGCTGCGCATTGTAAACGTGCGAACAGCCGCCGTTAATAGGCTTATGGCGGTTTTATCCGGAATCGGGACGTGCTACCGTCAACGCCGGTCCGTGAAACAGTCAAAGTCCCAATGCCCGATCCTAAACATCTGATCATCGGCGGCATGTGCCTGCCCCTGGATATGGAAGCCCTGGAAGCTCTGCCCATCAATCCGGGCGGCGTCTTTCAGTTCGACTTCACCTTCCATGACATCCGCTTCGCCATCCGCTACGAGGAAAAGGACGATCACGGCCATCTGCGGGTGGTCGGCGATGTCGGCCCCATGCCGTTTTCCGCCGAATCGCCGGCGGCGCGGGCCGGTCTCAACCAGATCATGGGCGCTGCCAACGATGCGCTGAAATCCCGCTTCCGCGTCGCCCAAGGCCGCCTGGTCCTGGGCACCGAGGTGGAAATCGACCGACCGGTCACCGCCACCAAGCTGATCAGCACGGTGGCCATGCTGATCATTCCGGCCACACCTTATCTGGATTTGGTCGCGCTTTACCTGCGTCCGCCCATGGCACCGGCCAAGCCGGGCCAGCCGGCGCTGCGCCCGGAATGGCGGCGCAAGGCATTACCCGCTCCCACCCGACGCTGAGTTTCCGGCGCGTTAACGCTTGGGCAACTGGAACACCTGACCGGGATAGATCAGGTCGGGATCGCGGATGTTGTCCTTATTGGCCTTATAAATAATGGTGTAGGCCTCACCCGAGCCATAGATACGCCGGGCGATGCGCCACAACGAATTGCCCGCCGACACCACCACCGCCGTGTCGGATGCGGCTTTCAGTTCGCCTTGCGCGGCCACCGGCATTTCCACCCGCGCCAGCACCTTGCCCTTGGCATCGACCAGATCGGCCCGCACGGTGATGTTGTCACCCTTCGGCAGGGTGGCGGTCACCTTCCAGGTACCGTCGCTTTCGACGGTAGCGGCGCCGACGAAAGCATTGCCCAGATAGACATGAACCTTGCCGCCGGCGGGACCGCGCCCACCGATGAACAGGCGCCCCTTGTTGTCAGCCTCGACGATGTCGATGGAGATACCGCCCTCGCCCAAGGGCGGACCGATCAACAACTTGGCGCCACCTCCAGGCAGCGGCTTGAACGCCAGAATCTGCTCCCCCGGACGATCAGGGACCACCAACACCACCGGGGCGCCGGAATTGGTCACCGAACCATCGGGATTGTGAGCCCGCAAGGTCAACTGGCGCGCACCGGAGGCCATGGGAGTGCTGGGCACGAACACCCACTCACCCCGACCATCGGCGATGGTCCGACCGATTTCGACCCCACCGTCGAGAATGACCACCTCGGCCTTGGGCACGGCCCGGCCAGCCAGAACGGCATCGCCGCGCTCGCCGATGCGGACCACGTCGAAGCTGGGGTCGTTGGCCGCAGCGTCGCCGCTGACGGCGGGGGCATTGGTTCCGCCCACGGTGGCCACGGCCTTGCCGTCGTCATCTTTGCCCAGGGTCAGGGCCAACAACACGGCCAGCAGCGCAGCGGCCAGTCCGATCAGGGAAATGAATACGGGTCGGGTCAAAGAGGCATCCGCCAGGGTGGCTTCAGGGAATCGGGGAAAGCGTAGCGCCTCGCGCCCCCCAGAGCAAGCATCCTGGACGATGGTTATGGCCGATGGGCATGGGCGACGTGCTGGATCATTCATTGACCGCAGACAACCAACACGGAAAAATCAGCCGACGACATCAGGAGACAAAGCATGCGCCCATCCCCCCCCATCCGCCGCGTCAAAGTCTGGGATCTGCCCACCCGGCTGTTCCACTGGGCTCTGGTGCTGCTGATCATCGTGATGGGAGTAAGCGGTGAGCTTGGACAGTTGTTGATCCACATGCTGGTCGGCCCGGCGGTGATCGCATTGATCCTGTTCCGCCTGATCTGGGGGGTGATCGGCAGTGAAACCGCCCGCTTCAGCCATTTCGTCCGCGGCCCCAAATCAGTTCTGGCCTATCTGACCGCCGCCCGCAACGGCGCCGTGCGCTCGGTCGGTCACAACCCGTTGGGGGCTTTCAGCGTGCTGGCCCTGCTGACCTTGGTGCTGGTTCAGGGCGTCACCGGCCTGTTCACCAGCGACGACATCTTAAGCCAAGGCCCGCTGGCCCATCTGCTGTCATCCAAGGACGTGGCCCTGCTGTCGTCGCTGCACCGCATCGGCTTCAAGCTGCTGCTGGCCTTCATCGCCGTGCATCTGGCGGCGGTGCTGTTTTATCGTCTGGTGAAGAAGGACGATCTGGTCCGGGCCATGATCACCGGTGAAAAGCAGGCGCCCGAGGGGGTCGAAGGCATCCGCTTCCGTCATCCGCTGCTGGCCTTGGCCGCCCTGGCGGTGGCTTGTCTGGTGGTTTGGGGAGGGTTGGCCCTGGCGCCGGAGGCGCCGGCGTTTTAACGAATTAGCCGGAGGCGCCGGCGTTTTAATGAATTAGCCGGAGGCGCCGGCGTTTTAATGAATCAGCCGGAGGCGCCGGCGTTTAATCCCCCAGCGCCAGCAGCCATTGCGTCAACGGTTCGGCGGCGGCGGCGGGCGCCCCCAGATGGTCGCTATCCATGTCCTGTCGGCTAAAGACGATAGCGGCGGGCAGTTTGGGCGCCACCTGCTCGGCGAATATCCTGGTGATCGGATCCTGCTTGGGCGCCAGCCACAATATATTCCGCTCGCGGATTTGCCCTGCCCTTTCCCCCATGGCGGCAGGACCGTCGGGGGCGAAATAGGACAGGAACACCCCGGCCGGCATGGACAGGGAGCGGGTGCGATTTCCGGTATTGTAATCGGTGATCGGCATCACCTTATCCCCATCGCCGGATGCCAGCATTTGCCGTGCCTGAACCACATCGGCGGCTGCACTGTCACGCAGATGGCCGAGATCGGGTAGATGACCGGGGGCGATCAGCACCACAGCCGCCAAACCGCGTCCCAAGGTGGCATAGTTCCAGGCGGCGTTGGCGCCCATGCTTTGCCCGACAATCACCACCCGCTTGGCCCCATTGGCACGCAGACCGGCAACCGCCGCGTCGATCTCGTCCATGGCCTGATCGAACGAGCGGTCATACAGCCGCATCGCCGACCACGGCATCTGAGGGACGACGACGGTAAAGCCGGCGGCGCCCAAACTTTGCTGCACCGGCTTCATCTGCTCGGGCTTGCTCCACTTGCCATGCAGCAGGACCACCCCGGTGGAGGCCGGGTCCAACGCCTGGGCGGGCAAGGCCGAGAGCACCAAGAAAACCAGCGTCAGGACAAAACGCATGCGCCCCCCAATAAAAAAGGCTCCGCGTCGAAACGCGGAGCCGATCATACGCCAAGACGGCGGTTCAGTTCTATTCCTTGCGGAAGGTGTCGTGACAGCCCTTGCAGGTCTTGCCAACGCCACCGACGGCGGCCTTGATGGCCTCGGCATCACCCGACTTGGCGGCGGCGGCCAGCTTCACGGCCGCTTCCTCCATCATCGGGAAGCCCTTGAGGAAATCGGCGGAGGTGAAAGCCTCGGCCTTGGTGTTGCTGCCCGACAATGCTTCCGAACCCTTGCCGAAGGCCATGGGCAGCATGCGGGCCAAAGCGGCCACGTTCTCGGCCTTGGCGGCGGCATCGGCGGGCAGATCGCCCTTGCCCTGGGCGAAGGCGCCGATGGGGCCGAAATTCATGCGCACCGCCTGGAACAGACCTTGGCGCATCTTCAAGGTTTCCTCCGGCTTCTGCTGGGCCGAAGCGGGGGCGGCAAAGCCGATCACGGCGACGGCCAAAGCGGCGGCGGTCATGGCCTTGGGGATGAAACGCATGGAAAAAGTCCTCCGTCCGATTGATCTTCGTCCCCAGGGCTTACTCCCAAGCCTCGGGGGCGTCTGTGACAATATCACGGGTTGTCGAAATTTCAGGTTACGGAAAATCGATACCGAATTACCCGCCCTGCCCGTTTCCCATCCATAGGTGTAGTTTTTGCCGCTTGCGTTCGTGGTCGGGAATGCTATCGTGCCCCCGCTGTCCGGGGTTTGTCAGGTCTCCGCATGACGTGAGGCGCACCCCAGCGGAATTTTGCCAATACCGTCAACACGGGGAACACGTCGATGAATAAGATCAAGGTCGCCAATCCCATCGTCGAGCTCGACGGCGACGAGATGACCCGCATCATCTGGAAGTTCATTAAGGACAAGCTGATCCTGCCCTATCTGGACGTGGATCTGAAGTACTACGACCTGGGCGTCGAGTACCGCGACGAAACCAATGACCAAGTCACCATCGATGCCGCCGAAGCCATCAAGAAGTACGGCGTCGGCGTCAAGTGCGCCACCATCACCCCCGATGAAGCGCGCGTGAAGGAATTCAACCTCAAGAAGATGTGGAAGTCGCCCAACGGCACCATCCGCAACATCCTTGACGGCACCGTGTTCCGCGAGCCGATCATCTGCCAGAACGTGCCGCGCCTGGTTCCCGGCTGGACCAAGCCCATCGTCATCGGTCGTCATGCTTTCGGCGACCAGTATCGCGCCACCGATTTCAAGGTGCCCGGCCCCGGCATCCTGACCATGAAGTTCGTCGGCGAGGACGGTCAGGTCATCGAACACGAAGTGTTCAACTTCCCCAGCTCGGGCGTTGCCATGGGCATGTACAACCTGGATGAATCCATCCGTGGTTTCGCCCGCGCCTGCATGAATTACGGCCTGGCCAAGAAGTGGCCGGTCTACCTGTCGACCAAGAACACCATTCTCAAGGCCTATGACGGTCGCTTCAAGGACATCTTCCAGGAAGTGTACGAGAAGGAATTCAAGGCCGAGTTCGACAAGTACGGCATGACCTACGAACACCGCCTGATCGACGACATGGTCGCGTCGGCCCTGAAGTGGTCGGGTGAATTCGTCTGGGCCTGCAAGAACTATGACGGCGACGTCCAGTCCGACACCGTCGCCCAGGGCTTCGGCTCGTTGGGCCTGATGACCTCGGTCCTGCTGTCCCCCGATGGCAAGACCGTCGAGGCCGAAGCCGCCCACGGTACCGTGACCCGTCACTACCGCGAGCACCAGAAGGGCAAGGAAACCTCGACCAACCCCATCGCCTCGATCTTCGCCTGGACCCGCGGCTTGCTGTACCGCGCCCAGTTCGACAACACTCCCGAGGTGGCCAAGTTCGCCACCGCCTTGGAGGAAGTCTGCGTCGAGACGGTGGAAGCCGGCTTCATGACCAAGGATCTGGCCATCCTGATCGGCCCCGATCAGCCCTGGCTGACCACCACCCAGTTCCTGGACAAGCTGGACGAAAACCTGAAGAAGAAGATGGGCGTCGCCTGACACCCATCCGATCCTCGCTGATCAACGAAACCCCGCCGGATGCATCCGGCGGGGTTTTTGTTTGGGGACAATGAGAAGCCCCAGGGGCGGAAGCCGCCCAGAAAGGCATCGTTTGGGGAAGATCAGAACTTCAGCTCGAGCCCTGCGCCGAAATGCAGGCCGGAATTGACCTTGCTGGCCTCGTCCTCGCCCCGGCTGGCGGCGGCGAAGCCGCCCATGGAAAACGACGGGGTGACGTCGTGGGTGAAGGACAGCGACAACGACAGATCGTTGGCGGCGCCCAAAGAGCCCACCGATACCCCCATCTGCGCCGGATTCAGGCTGAAGGCGCCCGACTGGGTCCATTGATAGCCCAAGGACAGGGCGGCGATGCCATCGACGCCCAAGGGCGAAACCATCTGGCTGGCGGTGAAATCGGCGGTGCCGACACCACCGCCCGAGACCAACGAGGTCGACAGACGCAACCAATCACCGGAATAGGCGGTGTAGCCGCCCACCACCATGCCGTCACCCCCGGCAAGAGACAGTCCGGGGGTGGAGGCGGCCGGGGCCGACAGCGTGCCCAGGCTGAATCCGCCCAAGGAATAGACCGCCACCCGATTTTCATCGGCCAAGCTGGGGAGTGCCGGCGAATTGCCGCCAGGGACCAGACGCGGACGCACAGCATCACCACCCCATGCGGGGGTGGCGGCGAGCAGACACAACATCAAGGCGGCAGTGCTACGGATCATCGGCTTTCGGCAATGCAACATTTGTCAGGGACTCATATAATGTCCCCAGGCCCGCTGCAAAGGCCTTGATTGCGAATCCGAGTCAAATGAATCCAAGCGTTGCGTCTGCGCAACAGTGCTATTCCGTCTCGGGCTTCTTGTCCCGCTCGGGCACCAGACGCAGGGCGGCGCGGCTGGCGAAGGCGGCCAAACGGGCCTGGACCTTGCGGTTGACGGTGCCGGTGGGGTAGCGGCCCTGGGCATCGGCCTCGCCCGCCGGCACTCCGGTCAGCACTTCGATGCCCTGATCCACATGGTCGATGGCATAAATGGCGAAGCGGCCCTGGCGGCAGGC
Organism: Magnetospirillum gryphiswaldense MSR-1 v2; assembly: GCF_000513295.1. Taxonomy (NCBI): domain Bacteria; kingdom Pseudomonadati; phylum Pseudomonadota; class Alphaproteobacteria; order Rhodospirillales; family Rhodospirillaceae; genus Magnetospirillum; species Magnetospirillum gryphiswaldense. Next base: position 4,196,308 of record NC_023065.1, on the reverse strand, counting down.
CTCGACCACATCAGCGCGCAGCATCAGATGGGCGACGTTGCTGGCCGGAATCAGCACCCCCTGGCTGCCGCTCAGGCCGCGCGCCGCGCACAGGTCGAAGAAGCCTTCGATCTTTTCGTTGACGCCGCCGATGGCCTGCACCCGTCCGAACTGGTCAACCGAACCGGTCACCGCCAGATCCTGGCGGATGGGCAGATCGGCCAGCGCCGACAGCAGCACGTACAATTCGGTGGACGAGGCGGAATCGCCGTCGATGCCGCCATAGGATTGCTCGAACACCAGCGACGCCGACAGCGACAGCGGCTCGTGCGCACCGAAACGGGCGGCCAAGAAGCCCGACAGGATCAGCACGCCCTTGCCGTGCAACGGTCCGCCCAGATCGACCTCGCGCTCGATGTCGATGACGTCGCCCTTGCCGGCATGGATGCGCGCGGTGATGCGGACGGGATGACCAAAGGCGAAATTACCCAGTTGCAGCACCGCCAAGGCATTGATCTGGCCGATTTCGGCGCCATCGGTGGCGACGTGGATGATGCCGCGCTGGATTTCCTCCTGCACGTTTTCACGCACCCGGTCCTGGCGACGGATGGCGGCATCGATGGCTTGCTGCACATGGGCGGCGGCGATTTGTCTGGCACTGGCGGCATGAGCCCAATGATCGGCCTCGCGCACCAGATCGGCCAGCGAGGCCATGTGGGTGGACAGTTTCTCCGCATCCTCGACCAGACGCGAAGCCTGCTCGATCACCCGGGCCATGCCGCTGCGATCAAGCGGTAACAGGCCTTCCTTGCGCACCAGAGCCGCCACCGAGCGCGACAATTCCAGCACCGCCCGGGGCGAACGGTCCATGCGCCAATCGAAATCGGCGGCCACCTTGAACAACTCGGAAAATTCCGGGTCATGGTGGGACAGCAGGTAATACAGCATGGGGTCGCCGATCAGCACCACCTTGATATCCAAGGGGATGGGCTCGGGCTCCAGGCTGAAGGTGGAGAACAGCCCCATGGACTGGCCGGGGCTTTCGATGCGAATTTCGCGCGCCTTCAGCGCCCGTTTCAGGTCTTCCCAGGCGAACGGGTTCATCAACAGCTTGCGCGCATCCATGACCAGGAAGCCGCCATTGGCCTTGTGCAGCGAACCGGCGCGGATCAGGTTGAAATCGGTGATCAGGGCACCGTACTGGGCCAGATGCTCGACCCGACCGATCAGATTGGGCTGGGTCGGATAATCCTCATAGACCACCGGCGCGCCCTGGGCCTGGGCATTGTCCACCAGCACGTTGACGCGGTAGCGGCGGAATGAATCCCCCCCCAGGGCACGGCGTATCTTCGACCGCTCATCCTCGCCCAGAAAGTCGCCCACATTGGCGGCGACATCCGCCGACACCGCCTGCAAATAAGTCTGCACCTGCGGCAGATCGGTGTATTTGGCGGTCAGTTCTTCCAGCAGATGGTCGATGGCGAAGGCGACCACGTCGTGATCCAGGGCACGCAGGCGGGCCCGGGTTTCGCGCTCCCATTTGGGTACCTGCTTGATGGTCGCTTCCAGCTTTTCCTGCAACGCCGCCATGTCGGCCTTGAAGCGATCCTGGGAATCGTCGGGCAGCTTCTTGAACTCGTCCGGCGACAGTACCTCGCCGTCCTTCATCGGCGCCAGGGCCAGACCGACGGGAGTGCGGATCAGCGCCACGCTGCTTTCCCCGGCCTCATGGGCGACGGTGCCGAAGGCGGTTTCCTGCCGTTCCTTCAACTCGTCTTCGATGGCTTGCCGGCGGTTGCGGTATTCCTCGGCCTCGAAGGCGGCAGGTAGGGCCTGGCCCAATTCCCCCACCAGCCAATCCATGTCCTTCTTCAGCCCACTGGCGCGCCCCGCCGGCAAGGACAAGACCTTGGGCCGCTGGTTCTGGTCGAAATCGTTGACATAGACCCAATCGCCGGGCGCCGCCCGTTCTGCCGCCTGCCGCGACAGCAGCCGCATCACCAGCGAGCGCCGCCCGGTACCTTCCGGCCCCAGGGCGAACAGGTTGAAACCACGGTGGCGCATGCCGACGGCGAAACGGATGGCCTCGACCGCCCGTTCCTGTCCGACCGCGTCATCGGCATCCCCCAGGTCGTCAGTGCTGTCAAACGGCAACGATTGCGGATCGCAGACGGTGAACAAGAGCTCTGGCGACAAGGGCGATTGCAGCATCAGGCTTCGTCCTCGATGCGTTCCATGTCGTCGTCGCTGAAGCCGAAATGGTGGCCGATCTCATGGATCAGCACATGCTTGACCAAGCTGGTCAGATCCTCGCCGGTTTCGCACCAGTAATCCAAAATGGGGCGGCGATACAGATAGATCTGGTCGACGTCGTTGCGCGGCCCGAATTCGGAAAAGCTTTGCAGCGGCAAGGACACCCCCCGATACAAACCCAGCAGGTCGAAGGGGGTTTCCAGCCCCATTTCCTGCTCGGTGTCCTCGTCGGGAAAGTCGTCGACGCGGATGACCACGTCGGCGGCATAGACGCGCAGCTCCTCGGGGATCTCGGCGAAGGCGGCGTGGGCGATGGTTTCCAGGTCGGCCTGGCTGGGCGGAACCGTGTGCGGGGGGATCACTCTTGACATGACCTCAGCTTACCTCGCCTTGAAGCGGGCGTGAAGGGTGCCCATTAAAAATGGGGTGATCATAGACAGGATGCACCATGCCCCAACGCCTGACTGCGGAAGAACGAACCCAAGCCCTGGCCGATTTGTCCGGATGGGCCCCCTCCCCTGGCCGAGATGCCATCACCAAGGATTTCAAATTCAAGGATTTTTCCCAGGCCTTCGGCTTCATCAGTCGCGTCGCCCTGGCGGCCGAAAAGCTGGATTATCACCCGGAATGGAGCAACGTCTACAACCGGGTCATCATTACCTTATCCACCCATGAGTGTGGCGGTCTCAGCCAGTTGGATCTCAAACTCGCCCACATGATCGACACATTCGGCGCATAGGCTCATTTACAGTTATCGGGGGCTGTGGAATCATGCGCCCCCGACCCATCGTGTTACCATGAAAGCGCCGCCTAAATGAGGATTGCCGTCATCGCCGCCGTGATCGCCGCCGCCTTTGCCGGTCAGGCCATGGCGCAAGGCAAGCCGGCCGCCAAATCGGCCCCCGCCGCCAAGGCTGTCACCCCGGCCAAACCCAGTCTGGCCCAACAGGCCGCCGAGGGCGACGTCGCCGCCCAACTGGAACTGGGCCAAAGCCTGCTGAATGGTGGCAAGGGCATCAAGAAGAACCCGACCGAGGCGGCCCAATGGCTGGCCTTGGCCGCCAGCAACGGCACGCCCCAGGCCGCCATCCTGCTGGCCAACGGACACGAGCAGGGCTGGTTCGGCAAGCGCGACCCGGCGGCGGCGGCCGAGTGGTGGTATCGCGCCGGTGATTTAGGCGATGCCGAGGCGCGCCAGCGCTTTCTGACGCTTTATCTGGATGGGCAGACCGAGTCCATCGGCGGCCCCGCCGGTGTGCGCTGGCTGGAACAGATGGCCGCCCAGGACAACACCCGTGCCATCTTGGCCCTGGGGCGCATCTATGAGTTCGGCGAAGGCATGGTGGTCGACCACGCCAAGGCCCAGCGCTGGTACCGCATCGCCGCCATCGCCGGCAATGTGGAGGCCCAGTTCCGCCTGGGCAGCATGCTGCTGGCCGAGCCGGCGGCGTGGCGTCTGCTGTTCAAGGATATCGGCCGCGAAAAGGACAACACCGAACGCGACCGTCTGTATCCCACCCGCGACGCCGCCGAGCAGGCCGCCGGCACCGACCGCTGGATCGACATCATGCGTCCCGGCATGATCCATGGTGAATATTGGCTGACCAAGGCCGCCTTGCGCGGCCACCCGCAAGCCGCCTTGATGCTGGGTGAGGCCTATCTGGGCGGGCGCGACCTGCCCTTCGATCTGGGCCAGGCCATGCGCTGGCTATCGGCGGCGGCCATCGCCGGCGAACCCCATGCCATGAAATTGCTGGCCGATCTGGCCGCCAGCGGCCAAGGCCTGTTCGCCCCCGATCCGGTGCGCGCCTGGGTCAATTATGAACTTGCCGCCAGCGCCGGGCTGAAGGACGCCGAGGATGCCCGCGACAAACTGGCCAAGGGTATGAGCGCCCGCCAATTAAGCCGCGGTCGCCAAATCGCCGGCGATCTGCGGGGAAACTGAATCGGAAACGGCGGGCGGTCCACGCGACGCCACGCCCAGCCGAGGGCGACCCTCTAAAGGCCCGACCTCGTCACCAATTCCTCCACACTCAATCCCGCGTTTCGCTGCAATAGCGCTCGACTTCGTCGAGCAGCTTGCGCACGGAGATGGGTTTGGTGATGACTTGGTTGAAACCTTCCGACAAGAAGCCGCTGACCGATTCCGGATCGGCGAAGGCGGTCACCGCCAGCACCGGGATGGTGCGGGTGCGCGGATCGTCGCGCAATTCCTTCAGCAGATCGACGCCCGAACGTTTGGGCAATTGGATGTCCATCAGCACCACCTGGGCGCCGTCGGCGGTCAGCTCCACCAGGTTTTCCCCGTCGGGAGACTTGACCGTGCGATAGCCGGCGATCGTCAGCGCCTGATCCAACAGCTTCATGTTCATGGCGTTGTCTTCGACGATGACCACGGTGCCGCTCATGCTTTCCCCCCTTTAGCCCAGGACGATCCGTCATAGCCGGCGGCAAAGACGGCGAAATCCGCCACCGGCATGGGGCGACCGATCAGATAGCCCTGGATTTCATCGCAGCCGTGATGCAGCAACAGCGAAGCCTGGGCTTCGGTTTCCACACCTTCGGCGATGGTTTTCAAATTCAGCGAATGGGCCAAGGATACGATGGCCTTGGCGATGGTGCGGCCATCCTCGTCATGATCGAGATCGCGGACGAAGGCGCGGTCGATCTTGACGGTATGGACCGGGAAACGCTTCAGATAGGCCAGGCTGGAATAGCCGGTGCCGAAATCGTCGATGGACAGGGTCACCCCCAGATCGGCCAGTCGGCGCAGCACCCTGAGCGTGCTTTCGCCATCGGCCATCAACATGCTTTCGGTCAGTTCCAGGTCAAGCAGGCGGGCATCAATGCCGCTGCCGCGAATGACCTCGGCCACGGTTTCGGCCAGATCGACCTCGCGGAACTGGCGGCCCGAGATGTTGACGCCCATGCGCACCTGGGTCAGCCCCTGGTGCTGCCACAGATTGAGCTGACGGCAGGCCTGCTCCAACACCCAGCGACCCAAGGGCACGATCAGGCCGGTTTCCTCGGCGACGGGGATAAACTTGTCCGGCGCGATGGTGCCCAGCTCAGGATGGCGCCAGCGGATCAGCGCCTCGGCCCCGATCAGGGCATAATCCGACAGCCGCACCTGCGGCTGATAGAACAGCTCGAACTGGCCGGCCTTCAGCGCCTCTTTCAACGAGCGCTCCAGGGTCAGGCGTTCCGATACCGCATAGGACATGGCGGTGTCGAAGAAACCCAGGCGCTGATCCTCGCGCTTCTTCACCTGATGCAGCGCCATCTCGGCGTTGCGCAGCAGGTCCAACGGCTCGTCGCCGTCGCGCGGGAACACCGAGACGCCGATATCCACCGGCAGGGCCAGATCGCTGCCGCCGACGGTCATGGGCCGGTTCAGCATCTCCAGCACCTGCTCGGTGCCGGCGCTGACTCCGGCCAGATCACGCAAGCCGGGCAGGATGACGGCGAATTCATCGCCGGCCAGCCGGGCGGCGGTGCCGTTATGCAAGCTCACCCATTGGGCCAGCCGCCGCGCCGTCTCGCGCAGCACGCCGTTGCCGACGTCATGGCCCAGGGAATCGTTGATCATGGTGAAGCCGGCAAGGTCGATGGTCATCACCGCCACATGCTGGCCGGTGCCACGCGCCGCCGCCAGCGCTTGGCCCAGGCGGTCGCACAGCAGCGTGCGGTTGGGCAGGTCGGTGAGCGAATCGTGATTGGCGAGATAGGCCACCCGCTGGGCCAATTGCTTGTTTTCGGTCAGATCGCGGATGGTGCCGGTGAACAGACGGCGCTTGTCGAGCCTGAGTTCCGACACCGACAGATGCACCGGGAACAGCGAGCCGTCCTTGCGCCGGGCCATCACCTCGCGCCCCGAGCCGATCAGACCGCCACCCTGGCCTTGCAGGTAGTTCTTGATATAGCTGTCATGACGACCGGCATCGGGTTCGGGCATCAGGATCGACACATTGGCGCCGATCAGTTCCGACAGCGGATAACCGAAGATACGTTCCACCGACAGATTGGCCGAGACGATCAGGCCGTCCTCGTCGATGGTGACGATGCCGTCCAAGACGGTGTCCATGATGGCGCGGATGCGATGTTCACGCGCCGCCACCGCCCGCATGGCCGCCGTCACCTCGGTGGTATCGCGTCCGACCAGAAGAGCAGCGGTGTGGCCGTCGCGGCGCAGGGGGACGGCGTTGATTTCCACGTCGCGCACCCGCCCGGCGAAGGTCACCACCTTGACCGGGACCGGATGGTCTTCCTCGTACAGGGCTTCGATGCCCATGTCGAACAGACCGCGATAATCGGGGTGGATGAAATCGACGAAGGGCTTGCCCTCGCAGGCGCTGGCGGCAGGCGCGCGCAGCAGGCCCAGGCCGGCGGCGTTGATGCGCTCGATGGCGCCGTCGACGCAGACGCAGATCAAGTCGGGCGACAGCTCGACCAGATCGCGATAGGACGATTGGTCCTTCAACAGCGCCGATTCCAGCATGGAGACGTCGGTGATGCGGTCCAGCATCTTCAGGATCTGCGAGCCCGAGGCCAGGATGGTTTCACCGTATTCGCGATAGCCCGAGGGGGCCAGCGGCCCCAGCATCTCGGTGGCGATCATCTCGGAGAAGCCGATGACGTCATTCAGGGGCGTGCGGATATCGCGGCTCATGCGGCCCATGAACTCGGTCTTCGACCGGTTGGCCAACTCGGCCTCTTCCTTGGCCGCTTCCAGATTGGCCGCCGCTGCCCGTTCGCCCGAAATGTCGCGCGAGAAGATGGCACAGCGCCGCGCCGCGCCCTCGGCCCCCACCGCCAGGAAGCGATGGGTGAACCAGCGCGGGCCGTCATTGTCCTCGGACTGGATGGTGCGGCCCGATTCCAGCGCCTTGGCGAAGAAGGCGCGGCGGCGGTCGGCCAGATCGGGCGGCATCAGGGTGAAAACGTCCATGCCTTCCAGCTCTTCCGAGCGGCGGCCGAAGGCCTCGGCGGCTTGGGCGTTCAAGGTGATGATGTGGCCGTCTTCGTCCAGCAGCATGGCCATGTCGTGGCTGGCGTCCAGCAGCGCTTGCGCCGTCTGGTGCGACAGTTCCAGCGCCGTGCGCGATTGCTGGCGTTCGATGGCGTGGCGGATGACGCGGGGCAGCATGTCGAGGCCGGCCAGCGACTTGACCACGTAATCCTGGGCGCCGGCGCGGATGGCGTCTTGCGCCACCCGTTCGTCATCCAATCCGGTCAGCACCACCAGCGCCTTGTCGGGGGCGGCTTCCGTCAGCCGCAGCACCGAGGTCAGGCCGGCGGCGTCGGGCAGGCCCAGATCAGCCAGGATGCAGGTATAATCGGTACTGATGGCCATGGCGATGCCATCAGCCAGAGTGGCGCGGCAATCGGCTTTCCAACCCGGCATGGCCTCAGCGAGTTTGATCTCGATGAGGCGCTGGTCGCCTGGATTGTCCTCGATGACGAGGAGCCGTTTGAGTTGTGCGCTGCCATTCATGGTTCGATGAAGATGACGCATCGACGCCGGCTTGTAAACGTACGGAAAACAATTGTGACGGATGGATAATCGGTCATATCAGAATACCGACCACGGCGCCGGTCAGGCACGACGCCAAGGTGCCGGAAATGATGCTGCGTCCGCCCAAGGCGACGATGTCGTCGCGGCGCTCGGGCGCCATGGCGGCGAGACCGGCGATCATGATGCCGAGCGAGCCGAAATTGGCGAAGCCGCACAGCCCATAGGTCATGATGACGCGCGAGCGTTCCGACAACGCGCCCGCCGGCAGATGGGCCAGATCCACATAGGCCAGCAATTCGTTCAGCACCGTCTTGGTGCCCATCAAGGCGCCGGCGGTCATCATCTCGGCGGCGGGAATGCCCATCAACCAGACGATGGGGGCCATGACCAGCCCCATCAGCCGCTGCAAGGTGACCGGCGCCCCGGCTATTTCGGGCAACAGCGCCAACAGCCCGTTGGCCAGGGCGACCAGGGCCACCAGTACGATCAGCATGGCGATGATGTTGATGAGCAGGCCGACGCCGTCGGCGGTGCCCCGAACCACCGCATCCATACTGCTGGCATAGACCATGGGCTGATCGTCCTGGCCGCCGGTGCGGGTATCGTCGGGGATCATGATCTTGGCCACCATGATGGCGGCGGGGACGCTGATCAGGGAGGCGGTCAACAGATGGCCGATGGGATCGGGGATGACCCCGGTCAGGAAGGTGGCGTACAGCACCATCATGGTGCCGGCGATGGTGGCCATGCCGCCGGTCATCACCACGAACAATTCGCCGCGCGACAGCCGGGCCAGATAGGGGCGGATCAGCAAGGGCGCCTCGACCATGCCGACGAAAGCGTTGGCCGCCGACGACACGCCAACGGCGCCGCCCAGGCCCATGCTGCGCTCGAGCAGACGCGAAAACGCCTTCACCACCAGGGGCAGGATACGCCAGTGATAAAGCAACGCCGACAGCGCGCTCATCAGCAGGACCAGGGGCAAGGCCTGGAAGGCAAGGACGAAACCGGCGCCCGGGTCGGTGACGGCGAAGGGCGAACGACCGCCGCCCACATAGCCGAACACAAAGGAAGTGCCGGCGATGGTTGCCGCCTGCACGGCATCGACCAGCCGGGTCAGCCCCAGGAACAGGGTTTGCGACGGCGGAAACTTCAGCAGCAAGAGCGCCAGCAGGAACTGGACGATCAGGCCGGCGGCGATGATCCGCCATGACACAAGCCGGCGTTGTTCCGACAGCAGCCAGGCGATGGCCACCAATCCGGCGATGCCGACGGCGCTTTGAACGGCCATCAGGCGCGCGGCTGCTTGGCCAGCCATTCCATGACGGTGGGGACCATCGCTTTGCAGGTCAGGGCGAAGGACGTCATCAGCTTGTCCTTTTCCTGGCTCATGTGCAGCAGGTTGTCGACCACCTTGCGCAGGATATCCTTGCCCAGATTGGGATGCCCCAACACCACCGGCGCCTTGTTGCCGAAGGCGGAGCGCAGCGACGACACCAGAACCTCGGCCTTGTCGATGTTGAGGCGCTGGATTTCCTCTAGGTTCTCGGCGGCGATATAGCACAGGACCTCGCCGTAGACCTTGGCATTGGCCTTGTCGAGCGCGGCGACGACGTTGAAGAAGCTCTTGTCGCGGGCGAAGAAATCCCAGGCGTGATCGCCCAGAAGCTTGCGATAGAACTCGTACATCTCGCGGTTCCACACGGCGACGCCGGCGATGGCCTGGGGCCGGTTGAGCAGGATGTCGACGAAATCGGGGCCGGCGGCGGCCTTGACCTTGGTCAGGATTTCCGGGCTGAACTTGCCGACCGTGGCCACCGCATCGGCGGTGCGCAGGGCCAGGACGTCTTCCTCGATGGCCATGACCTGCTGGTAATGCAGGTGCTGGCGATAGGCTTCCAACAGCGGCAATTGCCAGCCATAGGCGATATAGCGCATCAGCTCGCGCACCTTGCGTTCCTCGATGGGATCGGCGGCGATGCGGGTGACTTCCACCTGCTCGGTCTTCTTGATCAGGCCGAACAGGGCCTTCTTGGTCACCGTCTCGGTGACCGTCTGTTCGGTCTTTTCCGCCTCGAACACCTTCTTGGCGCAGGTGCGCACCAGCAATTGCTGGATCTGGTTCAACGAGACATTGCACACCAGCATCTTATCGTCGTCGCGGACCGGCTGGCCGTCCTTGGCGGTGACGATGTCGTCGCATTGGTCGCGGTGGGCGATGAAGACGGTGATGAAGTGTTCCAGCGGCTGCGGATGGGCGATCAGATCCTGATAGCTCAGGTCCGGATCGATCAGGCTGGCTTGTTGCAGCCGGGCCAGCACCCTTTTCAGGCCGTCGATGATGGCCTTCTTGGTGTTGCCGTCGATGTCCACCGGCGGCGGAAGAGTGATGGCGGTCATGCGCTTAAAAACCCTGGATTAATGCGGTCCCCGAAATGGTGTACCGCGTCGGGGCCGGCGAGGCAACATCGCCTTCAGTTTTCCTCCTTACGAAGGACCCAGGTCAGTTCATGCTTGTTATGGGACAGATGCAGCAGCCGTGACCCGGGGATGGCGGCAAAAGCGGCGGCGGTGGCGTGGTCGGTTTCACCCTGGAATTTGATGGTGCACAGGAAGTTTTTGACCTGCCCTTTTTCCCGCCAGTTCTGCACCAGCCGGTACAGGCGCTCGGGGTAGCAGATGATGTCGGAGAACAGCCAATCCACCGGCCCCAGGCTGGCGGGGTCCAGACCGAAGGCGCTTTCCTGGCGGATCGATACCCCTGGCATGGCCGCCACCTTGGGGTCCAGCGGCGCCTTGTCGACGGCGATGACCTGCGCGCCCAGGGACGCCAGAACCCAGGTCCAGCCGCCGGGGCAGGCGCCCAAATCCAGGCAGGTTTCACCCGGTTTGGGACCAAAGCCCAGCACGGTGAAGGCATCCCACAATTTCAGATAAGCGCGGCTGGGCGGATTGACCCGGTCCTCGATCAAAGCGCATTCGCCGTTGGGAAAGGCCGAGGAACAGTGCGGCGCGGCCAACAGCGTGTATTCATCCAACAGCGTGAACGACCCCAACGGCGCGGTCGGCGCTGCTTGGCCGAAAGTGAGCGGCTTGGCCGACACCTTGGGCAGCTTCTCCACCATCAGCGCCGTGCGCCGGTGCAGGTCGGGGGTATAGGGCCACCAGTTGCGCTGCAGGGATTTCAGCACCCGCGCCCCTTCGCCGATGGAGGCGATGGGGATACGAAGCACATCGTGCCAGACATTCTGGGCCCAGGCGGCGGGCTTGGCCGGGCCGGGGGACAGCAGCAGCCGGCCATGCTCCTGGGCGATATCGCCCAGTTCATGCCGCAATTCGGCCTCGAACCCCTCGGGCGCCAGATAGCCGGTCAGTCCGGTGGGCTGGGGAACGGGAAGGGAGGATGGTTCACTCATGCGCCGGTCTATAGCACAAGCCGGGTTGGCTGCGCCTTATTTCACCGCCTGGGCCAGATTGTTTTCCATCTGCGACAGATAGCGGGCGACGATGCGGTCGAATTCGCCGCTTTCCTTGAGCCGGGCAAGGCCTTGGTTGAACTCGGCGCACAGCGCTGGATCGCGGAACGCCATCTGATAATCGGTGGGCGGGAAAATCGGGTGCAGCCGCAGACGCTGGGTCACGTCCACCTTGCCGCGCACCTCGGCGGCGAACCAGCGGAAGATGTTGTGATCGGCGACCACCACCTGGATGCGGTCGCTGTACAGCAGCAGCGCCTGCACCACCTGATTGGCTTCCTCGCGATAGCTGGCGGCTTTCTGGGTGGCGCGGGCGTAGTCCTCGCCCAGATAGACATGGGCGTTCTGGAACGCCACCACCGATTTGTCAGCGAGGTCGGCGACGGAGCCCACGCGCACGTCGTTCTTTTCCAGACTGACGGCATAATTGCGATAGGTGACGTGGCTGTTGCTGTAACACGCGACCACCCCGGTTTCGGGCCGCATGGTCATGGCGGCGTCGATTTCCTTGGCCTGCATTTCCTTGGGCAGTCGCGCCAGCACGGTCAGTCTGGGGATCATGGTGTGACCGGCCAGGGCCAGGGCCCGCTTGACCACCTCGTATTCGATGCCGCTCCAGTTCTCGGGGATGACATAGGGTGGGACCGAACGGGGCACCGCCACCGTCACCTCGCGCGCCACAGCGCTTCCAAACCCCATCCCCGTTATGACCGTCATCACGACGACAGCCAACCAAGCCGCATGTTTCATTCGTCCGCCCCCCATTCCCCGTATGGGAAGCAGCTTAACCCGGATGGCCTGTGCGGAAAAACTAGTCGTTTGCCGCTTCGGTCTTTCGTCTATGTTGGGTCATGCCGACCTCGTCCAGGAAGTTCTGTTCCTTGCGGTCGGCTTCTTCCTGTTCGCGCTTTTCGCGATTGGCCTGGGTGACCTCATAGGTTTTCTGGGTGCGGAAGGCCTCGGCCAATTCGTCGCGGGCCAATTCGATCTGCTGGCGGATGGTGCCCAGACGGGCGAACAGTTTTTGCCGCTCGTCCATCCAGGCGCGGTGATAGGCGCCATACATGAAGCCGATGCCGACGGCGTCGCTCGCCGCCAGTTCCTGTTCCTTGCGCAGTTGCACTTCCGATTGCAGGATGTCGTGCAGGGTTCTTTCTTCTTCAGTCTGCAAGGCGGTCAGCACCCGGCGCTTTTCATCCACCTCGAACTTGGCCAGCCGGATCAGGGTTTTCAGCCCCTTGGCTTGCTTGGCCATGGTCTAGCGCTTGCCCATGCCGTCGCCGTCGAACGGCATGCCCAGCACCTGGGCCAGTTGGGCATAGCAATCGCGCAACGAGGTGGCGTCTTTCTTGCCCTGGGTCAGCAGCTTTTCGATCATCGGGTAGTAATGAATGGCCTCGTCCACCGCCGGATCGGTACCCTTGCGATAGGCGCCCAGGCGGATCAGCTCGGCCATGTCCTCGTAGGTCGCCAAGAGCTTGCGGGCGCGGCTGACCAGGGCGTTTTCCTGCTCGTTGTTGCAGCCGGGCATGGTACGCGACACGCTGCGCAGGATGTTGACCGCCGGATAGCGGCCACGGTCGGCGATGGCCCGATCCAAGACGATGTGGCCGTCAAGGATGCCGCGCACGGCGTCCGAGATGGGTTCGTTGTGGTCGTCGCCGTCCACCAGCACAGTGAACAGACCGGTGATCGAGCCCTTGCCGGTGCCGGGGCCGGCGCGTTCCAGCAGGCGCGGCAATTCGGCGAAGACGGTGGGGGTATAGCCTTTCGACGCCGGCGGCTCGCCCGCCGACAGCGAGATTTCGCGCTGGGCCATGGCGAAACGGGTGACCGAATCCATCATGCACAGCACATCCTTACCCTGGTCGCGGAAATATTCCGCCACCGACAGGGTCAGATAGGCGGCCTGACGGCGCATCAGCGGACTTTCGTCCGAGGTGGAGACCACCACCACCGAGCGCTTCATCCCCTCTTCGCCCAGATCGTCCTCGATGAACTCGCGCGCTTCGCGCCCGCGTTCGCCGATCAGACCGATGATGGAGACATCGCACGAGGTGTTCTTGGCCATCATCGACAAGATGGACGACTTGCCGACGCCGGAGCCGGCGAAGATGCCCATGCGCTGGCCCCGGCACATGGTCAGGAAGGAGTTGACGGCGCGCACCCCCAGATCGACCTTGCCGGCGACACGTTGGCGCGAATGGGCGGAAGGCGGAGTGGCGCGGATGGGATAGGGATTGTCGCCCAAGGGCAGCGGCCCCAGCCCGTCGACCGGCTGGGCGAAGGCGTTGATGACCCGGCCCAGCCAGGCATCCGAGGGGTGGACCACCGGTTCGGATTCATGCACTTCGGTGCGGCAGCCCAGGCCGATGCCGTCGATGGCGGTGAACGGCATCAGCAGCGCCCGGCCATTCCTGAACCCCACCGCCTCGCACGGGACCCGGCGACCATCGCGGGCGACCACGTGGCAGCGATCGCCGACGGAAATCTGCCTTTGTACGCCGCCGGCCTCGATCAGCATGCCCTGGACGCCAGCCACCCGGCCATAAACCTGGATGCCGGCCAGACGTTCGATGTCGGTGGTGACGTTGCGGACGTGAAATTTCAAGGCGATATCCAGACTGGGAACGTGCTTGGCGACTTGCAGTCGCCAGCTTACCCCCGTATGGTTACTTAATCCTCAAGAAGTGGGTACGGGGACAACAGGTATGCGTGTGCTGGTGGTCGAGGACGACCGGATGATGGCTCAGGTCATCGAGACCATGCTGAAGGCCGAGGGGATGGTGGTGGACACCACGGCCTTGGGCGAAGATGGGCTCGAGATCGGCAAGCTCTATGATTACGATATCATATTGCTGGACCTGATGCTGCCGGACATGGACGGTTATGAAGTGCTGCGGCGGCTGCGTGCCTCGCGCATCGAGACCCCTGTGCTGATCCTGTCGGGACTGACCGAGCCGGATAAGAAGATCAAGGGCCTGGGCTTCGGCGCCGACGATTACCTGACCAAGCCGTTCGACAAGGGCGAGTTGGTGGCCCGTATCCAGGCCATCGTCCGGCGTTCCAAGGGCCATGCCCAATCGGTGATCAAGACCGGCAAGCTGTCGGTCAACCTGGACCAGCGCACCGTCGATGTGGGCGGCGAGCCCCTGCACCTGACCGCCAAGGAATACGGCATCCTGGAATTGCTGAGCTTGCGCAAGGGCCAGACCCTGACCAAGGAACAATTCCTCAATCACCTGTATGGCGGCATCGACGAGCCGGAATTGAAGATCATCGACGTCTTCATCTGCAAGCTCAGGAAGAAACTGTCCACCGCCACCGGTGGTGACAATTACATCGAAACGGTGTGGGGGCGCGGCTATGTGCTGCGCGATCCCGATGGGCTGGGTCAGGCGCACGCCGTCTGATTTTTTCAAGGCGAACCCGTGCGCATTGGCGTTCCCGCCCCATATCATGGGGAAATGCGGGCTTGACGCTGCAAACGTGAAAGCGTTTGCTGGGCGCCGGTTCGTCCCCGAACATCCCCAGACGCCAAAGGCTCTTCATGTCAGCACCCGCCAAACCCAGCCTCGAGCCCATCACCTCGCGGGCGCAACTGGCCGACTGGCTGGCATCGGGCAGCAAGCCCAAGGAAAACTGGCGCATCGGCACCGAGCACGAAAAATTCGCCTTCACCACCGATGATCTGCGCCCCCTGCCCTATGACGGCCCGCGCGGTATCAAGGCGCTGCTCGACGGGCTGGTACGCTTCGGCTGGCACCCGGTGGCCGAAAACGGCAACGTTATCGCCCTGTTGGATGACACCGGCGCCTCGGTAACGCTGGAGCCCGGCGGCCAGGTGGAATTATCGGGCGCGCCGCTGGAGGACCTCCACCAGACCAATTGCGAAACCTATACCCATCTGAAACAGGTGAAAGAGGTGGCCCAGGATCTGGGCATCGGTTTCCTCGGCATGGGCTTTCAGCCCAAATGGTCGCGTGCCGACACCCCGTGGATGCCCAAGGGCCGCTACAAGATCATGCGCGAGTACATGCCCAAGCGCGGCTCGAAGGGCCTGGACATGATGCTGCGCACCTGCACCGTGCAGGTGAACCTGGATTTCGCCTCCGAAGCCGACATGGTCAAGAAGTTCCGGGTGTCGCTGGCCTTGCAGCCTTTGGCCACGGCGCTGTTCGCCTCCAGCCCGTTCATCGACGGCAAGCCGTCGGGGTTGCTGTCATCGCGCTCCGACGTGTGGACCGACACCGATCCCGACCGTTGCGGCATGCTGCCCTTCGTCTTTGAAGACGGCTTCGGCTTCGAGCGCTATGTGGATTACATGCTCGACGTGCCCATGTACTTCGTCTATCGCGACGGCCAGTACATCGACGCCTCGGGCCAGTCGTTCCGCGCCTTCCTCGATGGCCGGCTGCCGGCCTTGCCCGGACAGGTGCCGAACATCGGCGATTGGGCCGATCACATGACTACCGCCTTCCCCGAGGTGCGGCTGAAGAAATTCCTGGAAATGCGCGGTGCCGATGGCGGTCCGTGGCGACGATTGTCGGCGTTGCCGGCTTTCTGGGTCGGGCTGCTGTATGATGACGCCGTGCTTGATGCCGCCTGGGATGTGGTCAAGGACTGGTCCATGGCCGAGCGCGAGCAATTGCGCGCCGACGCCCCGCGCCTGGGGCTGCGGGCGCAGGTGGGCGGACGATCCTTGCGCGACATCGCCGTCGAGGTTCTGGGGCTGGCGGCCCAGGGCTTGCGCAACCGCCAACGCTTCAACGATTCGGGCCGCGACGAAAGCATCTATCTGGACACGCTTCAGGCCATCGCCGCCTCGGGCCGGACCCCGGCGGAAGACATGCTGGAAGCCTATGCGGGCCGCTGGGGCGGCAGCGTCGATCCGATCTTTTCCGAATACGCCTATTAAAGGGAGTGGGAGCATGGTGGTGAAGTGCCTGAATCTGGGCGAAGTGCGGGACAATATCGACCGCCTGGATCGCCAGATCGTGCCGCTGCTGGCGGAACGGGCCGGCTATGTGCGTCAAGCCGCCGGCTTCAAGCAAACCAAGGCGGCGGTGGTCGATCAGGCCCGCATCGAAGCCATCGTCCTCAAGGTTCGCCACATGGCCATGGAAGAAAGCTGCGACCCCGACGTCATCGAGCGTATCTACCGCTCGATGATCGACGCTTTCATCATCTTTGAAAGCAAGGAGTGGATGCACATCCACGACGCCAAAGAGTAACTTAAGAGTCCGTTAACCTTCACTTTTGCGTTGCAGCATTCGCGCCTAAGGTTACCCCCTGATCAGGAATGGTAGGGGGCGTCATGCGGATCAATTCCTTGTCCATCGGCCAGCGCATGCTGTGCGGCTTTTCCGTCGTCCTGTTGATTTTGGCGGTTGTCGCCGGCTTTGCCTTTGACGGCATGAGCCGGGTTGACGTGCAATTGGATCGCTTGCGTCATACCCAGCAGGTGACCTTGGCGGCCAAGCAGGTGGAACGCGAGTTCCTGGTGCTGCGCCGGGCCTTGCGCGAATATTCGTTGACCGCCAACGCCGATAACCGGGCCAGCGTCGATGCCGCCGATCAGGCTTTGAACGCGGCCATCGCCGCCCTGGTGCGCATGGACGAGCAAGATGCCCGGCTGGCGGAACTGAACACGGTCTTCCACGAATACCATGCCGGAATGGCGGCGCTGGTGGCTGAAATCGAAGCCACCGGCGGCATTTCCGCCGCCACCACCCAATCCATGTTGGCCCAGGGTGCCCGTACCACCGAGTTGGTGGGACGGATCGCCGCCGATTATCTGGGACAAAACGCCGACGCCGCCGAGGCCGCCGAAGCCATTTCCCATCATGGCCGTGATCGGGTTCTGGTCGGCGCGGTGCTGGCCCTGATCGCCGGATTGGTGCTGTCGGCGCTGCTGACCCGCTCTATCGCCGGGCCGCTCAAGCAGATGACCAACGCCATGAACGCTTTGGCCCAAGGCAATCTGTTCGTCGATATCCCCGCGTGGCGCCGCTCGGATGAGGTCGGTGCCATGGCCCGGGCCATGGACGTGTTCAAGACCAATTCCCTGGGCTTGGAGAAAATGCGCCAAGAGCAGGAAGAGGCCAAGCGGCGCGCCGATGCCGAGCGCACCCAAGCCATCCACGACATGGCCCGGGTGTTCGAGGAACGGGTGGCCGGGGTGGTCACCCAGGTGTTCGTCTCGGCCAATACCCTGCGCCATGCCGCCGACAGCATGAATACCGGGGCCAGCCATGCCGGCCATCATGCCGCCAGCGTGGCGCAATCGTCGGAACAGGCGTCGGCGGGCGTGCAAAACGTCGCCACCGCCACCGAGGAACTGGCCGCGTCCATCCGCGAGATCGCCCGTCAGGTGACCCTGTCCGCCGACACCAGCCGGGTGGCGGTGGGCGAGGTCGACAAGGCCATGGCCAGCGCCGACCAATTGGCCGAAGTGGCCAAGCATATCGGTCAGGTGGTGACCCTGATCAACGAGATCGCCGGACAAACCAATCTGTTGGCCCTTAACGCCACCATCGAAGCGGCAAGAGCGGGCGAAGCCGGCAAGGGTTTCGCCGTGGTCGCCAATGAAGTGAAATCCCTGGCCAACCAGACCACCCGGGCCACCGCCGACATCGCCGCCCAGATCGACCAGATCCGCGCCGCTGCCCACGACGTGGTCGGCGCGATCGGCGGCGTCGGTCAGACCATTCGCGCCCTGGACGGCATTTCCCAGGGCATCGCGGCGGCGGTGGAGGAACAGGAAGCGGCGACGGCGGAAATCGCCACGTCGCTGGAACGGGTGGCCGGCAGCGCCCAGGCGGTCAGCGACAGCATCGTCGAGGTCAGCCAGGCCAGCGATACCAATGCCCAGGCGGCGGAAACCGTTCTGGTCGCCGCCAACGACCTGAACGGCCACTCGCAAATCCTGGGCGAGGCGGTCGAGGGCTTTCTGTCCACCGTCCGCGCCGCTTGAAGATCATTCCGCCAGCGCCGGATAATCCACATAGCCCTTGGCCCCGCCGCCATACAAGGTGGCGCGGTCAAGGGCATTGAGCGGGGCGCCCCGGCGCAGGCGCTCGACCAGATCGGGATTGGCGATGAAATCGCGCCCGAACGACACCAGATCGGCCCGTTTGCCGTCGATGGCCGCCTGGGCGCTGGTCAGGTCAAGGCAGTTATTGGCCATGTAGACGCCACTGAAACGGCGGCGTAGCGCCTGAAAATCCACCACCGGATCAGTATCGCGGGTGGCGCCGGTGATGCCCTCGATCATGTGGATATAGACCGGGCCGATGGCGTCAAGCTTGTCCACCGCCAGTTCGAACAAGGCTTGCGGGGCAGTGTCGGCACAATCGTTGATGGGGCCGGCGGGCGACAGCCGCACGCCGACGCGGTCACGTCCGATCTCGGCGCAGACGGCGGCGGCCACCTCGGCCAACAGGCGGGTACGGTTGTCGATGGAACCGCCATAGGCATCGTCGCGCTTGTTGGCGCCATCCTTCATGAACTGATCGATCAGATAGCCGTTGGCGGCGTGAATTTCGACGCCGTCGAAGCCGGCCAGGGCCGCATTGGCGGCGCCCCGGCGGAAATCGTCGACGATGCCGGGGATTTCCGCCAGATCAAGGGCGCGCGGCGCCGAGACCGGCACGAAACCTTCCCCCAGATAGGTCTTGGTATTGGCGGTGACCGCCGATGGCGCCAGGGGGGCGGCTTGGCCGGGCAACAGCGACACATGCGACACCCGGCCCACATGCCACAATTGCAGGAAGATACGACCGCCGGCAGCGTGCACCGCATCGGTGACCCGGCGCCAGCCGGTCACCTGTTCGGAGCTGTGGATACCCGGCGTCGCCAGATAGCCTTGGCCCATGGGGCTGACCTGCGAGCCTTCGGCCACGATCAGTCCGGCACCGGCGCGCTGAGCGTAGTAATCGGCGGTGATCGCCGCCGCCACGTTGCCGGCATCGGCCCGGTTACGGGTCAGGGGCGCCATGACGATGCGGTTGGCCAGGGTGATGGGGCCCAAATGCAGGGGCTGAAACAGGGGATGGAGAGCGGATGCGGTCAAGGGGGACTCCTGTCGTGATACAGTTTGTCATGTTGACTGGCGATAAAGTGTATTATAATCTTGTCTAATCACATCGTATAGCGCGGATTACCTGCCATGGGCGCCCTGCAAATCATCAAGTCTGAGCACCGGAATTTGTACCGTGTCCTTCATGTTCTGCGCACGGTGGGCTATGCCATGCGCGATGGTCAGCGTTTTGACACCGCGTTGCTGGGCGCCATCATCGATTATATCGACGCCTTCCCCGAGCGCTTCCACCATCCCAAGGAAAATGAATACCTGTTCAAGGCGCTGCGCCGGGTTTCCGCGGTGGCCGAAGCCACTTTGGCCGAGTTGGAAAAAGAACACCATGACGGGCCGGAGGAAATCGCCCGTCTGCGCGCCGCCCTGGCCGAGGTGGATAAGGGTGCCGAGGGGGCTGGTGCCCGTTTCGCCGACATGCTGGTGAGTTACGCGGAAATGAGCATGGGCCACATGCACAAGGAAGAAAGCATCATCCTGCCTTTAGCGGCCAAGGAACTGAGCGCCGAGGATTGGGCGGCCATGGACAATGCCTTCGCCGACAACCGCGACCCGTTGTTTTCGGAAGACGCGCGCGAGGAAATGCGTGGGCTTTACAGCCGCATCGTCGCCCTGGCCCCGGCCCCTTGGGGGGTTGGATGAGCCCGAGCGGCGCCTGAGCGGCCCGCCACGGGCCATTGGCAAGAGCTAAGCCTCGTCCGGGGTCTTGGTCACCAATTGCAAGGCGTGGACCGGACCGGCCAGTTCCTCGGCCAGCAGCGTATTGACCATGCGGTGACGCTCCACCCGTGACTTGCCGGCGAAGGCCGCCGACACCACCGCCACCTTGAAATGGGTTTCGCCAGCCTGACCGGCATGGCCCGGCTCGGTCATGCGATGGGCGTGGCCAGCATGGCGATGGGAATCATCAATGATCTCCAGGCTTTGCGGGGCCAGGGCCTGGGTCAATTTGCTTTCGATGGCGGTGCGGACCGACATGACGGTTCCTTTGCGAAGCGGGAAAGACAGGACTTGGGCCGCAAAGGCAGCAGCGTCAAGTCCTGTCCCGTCATAAATCACACTCAGGCCGCGCGCACCGAATGCAGGAAGCTCTGCACTTCGCTCCGCAATTTCTCGCTTTGGCTGCCCAGCAATTCGGCCGCCGACAGCAGGCCTTCCGCCGCTTGCGCGGTTTCGCCGGCGGCTTCGCGCACGGTGCCGATATTGCGCGATACGCTGTTGGTCCCCTCGGCCGCCAATTGTACGTTGCGGCTGATTTCCTGGGTGGCGGCGTTTTGTTCCTCGACGGCGGCGGCGATGGCCGAGGCGATCTGGTTGATATTGCTGATGGTGCCGCCCATGCCTTCGATGGACGCCACCGTCGCCCGTGTTTCCGACTGGATGCCGTTGATCTGCGAGCCGATTTCCTCGGTCGCCTTGGCGGTCTGATTGGCCAGCGCCTTGACCTCGTTGGCGACGACGGCGAAACCTTTGCCCGCATCGCCGGCGCGGGCCGCCTCGATGGTGGCGTTGAGCGCCAACAGGTTGGTCTGGCTGGCGATGTCGTTGATCAGCTTGACCACCTCGCCGATACGCGCCGCTGCCTGGGCCAAGCCTTGCACCATCTCGTTGGCGCGACCGGCTTCGGTCACCGCCGCCTCGCTGATGTCGGCGGAGCGAGTGACCTGCTGGCCGATCTCGCTGATCGCCGCCGACAATTCCTCGCTGGCGGCGGCCACCGTCTGCACGTTGGCCGAGGCCTCTTCCGCCGCACTGACCACATGGGTGGCGCTTTCGCTGCCGGTGGACGCGGTTTCGCGCATGGTTTGGGCAATGGTGCGCAAATGGCTGGCGGCATTGACCACGGCACCGACAATGTTGCCCACATTGGCCTCGAAGTCGTCGGCGACACGGGCCATGGCGGCGGCCCGCTCGGATTCGGCCCGCTTGGCCGCCGCTTCCTGTTCGGCCTCCAACCGGATCTTGTCGCGGGCATTGTCGCGGAAGACCAATAGGGCCTTGGCCATGGCGCCGATATCGTCGCCGCGGTCATCGCCGATCACCGGGCTGTCGGCGTCACCGGCGGCCAAGCTGTTCATGCGCGCGGTCATTTGGCGCAACGGCGAGACCACCGACCGGATGGCCATCCAGGCCATGACCAGGGTGACCAAGATCACGACAAGGGCCACCAACCCCAATTCGACCGCCAAACCCCGGATCATGGCATCGATATCGTCCACATAGACACCGGTCCCAACCATGAAGTTCCAGCCGGGAACCATTTGGGCATAAGAGATCTTGGGAACCGGCGCATCTGTTCCGGTGCGGGGCCAGACGTAATGGACATAACCACCGCCGGCTTTGGCCTGGTTGATCAGTTCGCGCACGATATAGACGCCGTTCACGTCCTTCAGTTCGATAAGACTTTTGCCGATCAGATCGGCTTTCGGATGGACATAGGTGGTCGCCTTGTCGTCGAAGGCGAAAATATACTCGCTGCCGTCATAGCGCATGCCATCCAGGGCCCTGAACGCCTGCTTGCGGGCATCCTCTTCACTCAGACGGCCGGCATCCACTTCCTTGCGGTAGCGCCCCATGATGCCGATGGCGGTTTCGACGATGCTCTTGACCTTGGCCTGATGTTCTTCCATCACCGAGGTGGACAGCAATTTCAGGCTGTAGCCGGTCAGCATGGCGAGGGCGACAATCAAAAGAAGTACAGGTGCCCACACGCGTGCGCTGATAGAGGTAGTTTTTGCGTTCATGGCAACCCCTTCTCATCGCCAATTAAGGCGAAAGGTCTGTTGTATTTTGTGGTGTGTAAGCATTGAAATTAGCAATTATTAACCATAAAGGCATATGCCGGAAAAGCTATATTTTTCAGAATCTTGCCCTTCACCATTAACCGTTTTGGCGCATTGTAATTAACACGCAATAGGCTGTTAAATATGGCTTTGGCAGACCTGATTTTATCCTCGCCTTGCCTCGTTCGCCGTCGCCCATCATATTGTCGAGATGAAAGCGAATTCGTCGAAACGGTCCTGGTCCACTTGGCATCCCGACCCGGCATCGAAGCCGGCAGTACGGGACTGCGACCATCCCGGCTGTAACGGGGCGGGGGAGTTCCGCGCGCCGCGCTCCCGCGATCAGTTGAACGAATATTACTGGTTCTGCCTCGATCACGTGCGCGCCTACAACGCCTCATGGGATTTCTACAAGGGCATGAGCCAAGACCAGATCGAGGATGAAATCCGCCGCTCCACCACCTGGCAGCGTCAGACGTGGCCGTTGGGGGCCAAGACCGGCAACAAGCACTTCACCTTTTCCATGCACGATCCCTTGGGCGTGTTCGAGGAAGAGGCGGAAGAGATGAAAAAAGCCCGTACCCGCCCGCCCTCACCGGAAGAAGCAGCCCTGCGCGTGCTGGGGTTGACGGAAATGCCATCGGTCGCCACCCTGAAAGCGTGCTACAAGAAGCTGGTCAAACAGCATCACCCCGATGCCAATGGCGGCGACAAGGACGCCGAGGAAACCTTTAAAGTGATCTCTCAGGCTTACAAGACCTTGCTTGACAGCCTGACAGCAGAAGATTGACCGCCGGACCGCCGGCCAAGAGGGAAAATCACATCATCATGACCGCGACCACTGCCAGCCCGCTTGCTTCGGATCATCCGCTCGCCATGCCCGATATCACGCTGAACGTCCGCGACGTCTTCGGCATCGACGTGGATCTGAGCGTCCCCGCCTTCAGCGTCGGCTCGGAACATGTTCCGGACATCGATCCCGCCTATCGCTTCGACCGCGACACCACGCTGGCCATCCTGGCCGGCTTCGCCTTCAACCGTCGCGTCATGGTCCAGGGCTATCACGGCACCGGCAAATCCACCCATATCGAGCAGGTGGCGGCGCGCCTCAATTGGCCGTGCATCCGTGTCAATCTCGACAGCCATGTCAGCCGCATCGACCTGATCGGCAAGGATGCCATCGTGCTGAAGGACGGCAAGCAGATCACCGAGTTCCGCGAGGGCATCCTGCCATGGGCGTTGCAGCACCCTTGCGCCCTGGTGTTCGATGAATACGACGCCGGTCGCCCCGACGTCATGTTCGTGATCCAGCGCGTGCTGGAAGTGGAGGGCAAGCTGACCCTTCTGGACCAGAACCGGGTGATCCGTCCGCACAAGGCCTTCCGGCTGTTTTCCACCGCCAACACCGTGGGCCTGGGCGACACCACCGGCCTTTATCACGGCACCCAGCAGATCAACCAGGGCCAGATGGACCGCTGGAACATCGTCGCCACCCTCAATTACCTTGAGCACGATGCCGAATGCGCCATCATCGCCGCCAAGCTGCCGAGCTATGACAACGACGATGGCCGAACCACCATCGGCCGGATGGTGTCGTTGGCCGATTTGTCGCGTCAGGGCTTCATGAACGGTGATATCTCGACGGTCATGAGCCCGCGCACGGTGATCACCTGGGCTGAAAACGTCACCATTTTCGGTGACATCGCCTTTGCCTTCCGTCTCACCTTCCTCAACAAGTGCGACGAGGTCGAGCGCCCGATCATTGCTGAATACTACCAGCGCTGCTTCGGAACCGAACTGCCCGAAACCCCGGCGCGGGTCGCCCTGTAAAGGAGTCTGGCCGGTGCCAGAGCGCAATTCGGCAAATCCGTCGTCGTCGGCACCGACGCGCGACGAAAGCCCCACCGACACCATGAAGCGGGCCACCGCCATGGCCCTGCGCGCCATTGCCGGGCGCGCCGATCTGGATGTGGGCTTCGTTGCCGGTGCCGCCACGGTGCGCGGGCTGGAAATCAAGCTGCCCAGCCCGCAAAAGAACCTGACGGCGGGCGATCTGGTGCGTCTGCGCGGCACCGCCGACGCGGTGGCTCTGCGCTTTCGCTATCACAACGATTCCGTACATGCCCGGCGCATGCCGCCCGACCCGCAGGCCCGCAAGGTCTATGAGGCGGTGGAGCAGGCCCGCATCGAGGCCCTGGGCGCCCGGCGCATGGCCGGGGTGGCGGAAAACATCGCTGGCGTGCTGGAACAGCGCTGCCGGGCCGAGGGCATCGACCGCATCACCAAGCGCGACGACATGCCGCTGTCGGAAGCCATGCGCTTCATCGCTCGCGAGCACTTCACCGGACTTGAACCGCCGGCGGCGGCCGAGCGCGCCGTCAACCTGTGGCGGCCCTATATCGAGGAAAAGATCGGGCACAGCCTCGATGGCCTGCGCGACCTGATCGCCAACGAAGATGCTTTTGCCGGCGGCCTCAAGGATCTGCTGGTCCAGTTGGACATCTTCGACGAATCCGAACTGGAATCGGAAGAAAAGCAGTCGGACGAGGAAGGCCAAGAGGCACGCGAAGGCCAGTCGGAAGGGCAGAAGGACAAGGACGGCGACAGCCAGAGCCAGGGTCAGCAGGGCGAGGGGGAACCCAAGGCGGCGCCCAGTGCCGCCGAGGGCTCGGGCGAGCAGGACGGTTTGGAAAGCGCCTCGGAAGAGGTGCTGATGACCGGCGCCGGCACCGAGGAAGCCGGCGGGCCGTCGCGCCAGCGCCAGACCTTCACCCCCCAGGCCGGCGCCAATGGCGAAAAGCCCTATCACCCCTATACCACCAAGTACGATCAGGTGATCACGGCGGAAGAATTGTGCGAGCCCGAGGAAATGACCCGGTTGCGCAATCAGCTCGACCAGCAGATGAGCCATCTGCAAGGCGTCGTCTCCAAACTGGCCAACCGCTTGCAACGCAAGCTGATGGCGCAGCAGACGCGGTCATGGAACTTCGACCTGGAAGAAGGCATCCTCGATACCGGGCGGCTGGCCCGCATCGTCGCCAACCCCACCCATTCGCTGTCGTTCAAGCACGAGAAGGAAACCGATTTCCGCGACACCGTGGTGACGCTGCTGATCGACAATTCCGGTTCCATGCGCGGGCGGCCCATCACGGTGGCGGCGCTGTCCGCCGAGATTCTGGCCCGCACGCTGGAACGCTGCGCCGTCAAGGTCGAGGTTCTGGGCTTCACCACCAAGGCGTGGAAGGGCGGCCAAGCGCGCGAGCAATGGCAGGCCGATGGTAAGCCGCAACAACCGGGCCGCCTCAACGATCTGCGCCACATCGTCTATAAGGCCGCCGACGCGCCGTGGCGCCGCGCCCGCAAAAATCTGGGGCTGATGCTGCGCGAGGGCATCTTGAAGGAAAACATCGACGGCGAAGCCCTGCTGTGGGCCCATGACCGCCTGATCGCCCGCAGCGAACAGCGGCGCATCCTGATGGTGATTTCCGACGGCGCCCCGGTGGACGATTCGACCCTGTCGGTCAATTCCGGCAACTATCTGGAAAAGCATCTGCGCGACGTCATCGACTATGTCGAGACCAAATCGCCGGTGGAATTGATCGCCATCGGCATCGGTCACGATGTCACCCGCTATTATCGCCGTGCTGTCACCATCATGGACGCCGAGGAATTGGGCGGTGCCGTCATGCGCCAATTGACCGCACTTTTCGATGAAGAAGGTGTGACGGGCGCAATCAGGCCTGGACTCAGATAGGCACAGAATGTACATGTTTTGCTAAATAATCAGTATGACCAAAAACTATGCCGCCCCGCCTGCTTTGCAGCGGGGCGTTTTGTTTTTCCGCACCGTGTTTTCTATTCGCCCAGTTATCGTGCTATAATCGACGAATGGGTCATTGATCGCGCCGACGAAGGAGGGTGACATGCCCGTCTCGGCTTCTGCCTCGCTCACCGCCTCGTCGGTCACCTATCCGGTGATGGTCAACGGCTATATGTGTTACAGCGCCGCCGAGGTAGCGGCGGCGCGGCGCGGGCAGTCGCCCGAATCGGTCAAGCCCGGCGCCCCCAACAGCCAAACCGACGACACCTCGGCCATCCAGGTGCAAGCCAAGTCTCTGGCCGAGGCACAGGCCCGCATCGCCCAACTGGCCCAGTCGGCGGATGCCCTGGCGCAAAGCCTGGAAAAGGGCGGGCGCGGCACCATCGTCGATATCTATGCGTGAAAAAAGACCCGCCGGAAGGTCGTTCCGGCGGGCCCAGTGGCAGAGCGGTCAGAGGGCAAGAGATCAGGCGACCCGGCGCCCGGTCATGGCCTGGATGTGGGCCATGGTGGCGGCGGCGGTATCGGGATGGGCCAGGGCCCGGTCGATGATGGCCTGGACATAGCCGGCCTTGGTGCCGCAATCATAGCGAGTCCCGACGAAGCGGAAGCCGGACAGGCCGACCTGGGCAATAGAGGCGGCGATGGCGTCGGTCAGCTGGATTTCACCACCCTGGCCCTTTTGCTTGCGGTCGAGATAATCGAACACCGCCGGCTCCAGGATGTAGCGACCGATCACCGACAGGGTCGAGGGGGCATCTTCGACTTTCGGCTTTTCCACCATGCCGCGTGCCCGGGCGACCTGACCGTTTTCCTCGATCACGTCCAAGATGCCGTAGCGGTTCACGTGCTCAAGCGGCACGTTTTCCACCGCCACCAGATGACCGCGGGTCATTTCCCATTGCTTGACCATTTGGGCCAGGGCGCCGGGCTTGCCGAAGATCAGGTCGTCAGGCAGCAGCACGGCGAAGGGATCGTTGCCGATCACCGGCTTGGCGCACCACACCGCATGGCCCAGACCCAGGGGCGCCGGCTGGCGCACAGCGGTGATGGTCACCCCCTTGGGGCAGGTGGAGCGGGCGATTTCCAGCAATTCCAGCTTGCCGCGCTCTTCCAACTGGCGCTCCAGTTCGGGCGAGCGGTCGAAGTGGTCGACCAGCAATTCCTTGCCCTTGGCGGTGACCAGGACGATATCGGTGATGCCGGCCTCGGCGGCTTCTTCCACCGCGTACTGGATCAGGGGCTTGTCCACCACCGGCAGCAGCTCCTTGGGCAGCACCTTGGTGGCGGGCAGAACACGGGTGCCCATACCGGCGACGGGAAGAACGGCCTTGCGGATCATGGTCAACTCACTTGGTAGAGTTATGCGATGACGGGAACAATGCCCGGACATCGTGTCGCGACCATGACGCGATTGTGGCGAAGTGGGGGCATCCGCCTAGAGCGGTTTCACGCCGAGCGGAATCGGTAGAGGATTCCCCCTGAGGTCATTTTGTGATTCAACATCTTCGGTAACAACGCTCCCGAGGATGATGCGATGACGTGGCGCTCAGGGCAGTCCTATTCTCAGGACTTGCGCGATAGAGTTTTGGCGGCTGTGGACAGCGGCATGAGCGCCTACGAGGTGGCGCCGCTGTTCCGGGTGAGCGTTTCGTACATCTACAAGGCCCAAGGCCGCCGCCGGGCCACCGGCGAGACGACGGTGAAGCCACGGCCTGGGCGGCCAGGACAGAAGCTGGCGGCTCACCTTGAGGCGTTGCAGGCGCAGATCAAGGTCGAGCCCGATGCCACGCTGGCTGAGTTGCGCGCCTGGGTTCTGGCCGAATTGGGCGTGTCGATCAGCGTCGGCGGCCTGTGGAACACGCTTGAGCGGCTCGACCTCAGTCTGAAAAAAAGAGTGCGCATGCTGCCGAGCAGGAACGTCCCGACGTAGCCGAAGGACGCATCGCCTGGCGAGCCGAGCAGCCGGCGCTGGACCCAACCCGCTTGGTCTTCCTTGATGAAACCGGGGCATCGACCAACATGACCCGGCGCTACGGACGGGCGCCGCGCGGTCAGCGGCTGCTGGCTGCGGTGCCGCACGGTCATTGGAAAATGACCACCTTCGTCGGGGCGCTCCGGCATGACGGAATCTCCGCCCCCTTCGTCATCGACAAGGCGATGAATGGCGCGATCTTCCTGGCCTATGTCGAGCAGGTCCTGGCTCCGACCTTGCGGCCCGGCGACATCGTCGTAATGGACAATCTGCCCGCCCACAAGGTGGCAGGGGTCAAGCAACTCATCGAAGCCCGAGGGGCCACCCTGCGGTATCTGCCGCCCTACTCCCCAGACCTCAATCCCATCGAGCTCGCCTTCGCCAAGCTCAAGAGCCTGCTGCGAAAGGCGCAAGCCCGCACCATCAACACCTTATGGGACGTGATCGGAAAACTCATCGACCTGTTTCCGCCCGAGGAATGCGCCAATTTCTTCGCCCACGACGGATATGGACGCTCGATGTGAAAATGCTCTAGACCGGCGCGCCAGTGAAAAATCGATGCGGCGCATCGGTGAAAAATCGATGCAGCGCATCGGTGCCTACCAGCGCATGGTCCCGCCGATGGGCTTTTTCTTGCCACCGGTCTCAAAGCCGCGCTTGGTGACCAGCACCCATTCATTCACCTGCATGAACCGGGGCGCCAGGAACTGGTAAAGGTCGCGGATGCGGTTGGTGTTTTCGTCCGAGCGCACGGCGTAAAGCGACTTCCAGATGGGGACGAAATCTTCCCACGGCAATTGCCGGCGGTGCACTTCGTCGCGGACCGAGCGGATGTAGTCGATCTGATTGTCGATGTTCTTCAACATGGACAGGATTTCGCCGGTCTGGGCATCCACCTGCTCGAAATAGTCGCGGAACACCTTCAAGGCCCGCTGCGACAGACGCGCCACCTGATCGGTGGTATCGATCATCGAGCGATCGGCGGAATAGATGCGCCGTAATGTCTGCACCTTTTCATCGATCTTGCAGATTTCAGCAAAGAAATCCCGCTCGCACTCGATATAGGCCAATTCCTTGGCCAGGGTTTCGATGTATTGCACCACCTCTTCGCGGCGCTCGCGCCCCAACCCCAGTTCCTCCGCCGCCTCGGCGAAGGCCAGGTTGATGTTCTTTTTCACCTGCGGATCATCGGCCACCTGCATCAGTTCTTCCGACGAGGTGAAGATGTGTTCGTTGCCGGTCAGCCAAGTAACCAACTGCATGGTCAGGCGCTGGCGGGCGATACGGCGATGGCGTTCGGTTGGATCCCACGACGCCTCGCGCGTGGTCACTTCCTTGGGCAGGGACTCGCCCGGACGCAAGCCGCGGACGAACTGCAAGCCTTCCGCCACCTTGTCCAGCATCTTGGCATCAGCGGAATCGGGCTTCAGCATGAATTCGCGCTTGATGCCGTCGAAGCCCAAGATGGCTTCGTTGGCGGCCAGTTTCAGCACCGCCACCGCCTCGCCGGTATCGGTCAGACGAAAATACAGATCATCGAACGAGCCAAAAAACTTGTGCTCGAAGCGGATGACACCGTCATCGCTGTCATTCGTCTTGGCGTTGCTGCTGACTGCCTCGGCCATTTCCCCTGTCCCCATAACCAACCACGCCGGCACAAGCCCCCTTGCGCCGACAATCACCCCGAGATTGGATTATGCCCAGGGTTGAGGACGCGAACAAGAGGCGCCGTCAGACTTCCGCCTGGACATAAGCATGGCCTTCGCGGCCATGGAAATAACCATTGGCGAATTCGGCCCGCGGACACAGCTCGGTCAGACGCTGGCCGGCCTCCTCGGCATCGATCAGACCATCGGCGGCGGCGCGGAACAGACCTGCCACCGCCACCATGTCCACATCGTGCGGCCACAGGCGAAAGCGATTGACGCCCAGGCGCCGCAGCGCGCTCAGCTCGGCCAGCAGTCCCAGGTAATGATAAGACATGGTCTGGGTGCCGTTGACCGCCAGGAACGGATCATCGTCCAGGGTATCCACATCCATGCCGTCGGCATCCTCGGCGCAGACATATTGGCAGCCGTCCTTGGCCAGATTGCGCGAGCGGGCATGATAGCAGCGCGCCGAAATGGCCAGGGGCAGACGACCGAAGCTTTGCACCTCGATTTCGGGTCCATCACCCGCGGCCAGGGTGGCGATGACGCTTTCGGGCAGTTCCGCCGGCAGGCAGGCGCGGGTGGCGCCCATGCGGTGCAGATAGGCCAGGGTGCCTTCGTTGTAGATGTTGAGCAGAGGCCCGGCGACGAACGGCTTCCCGCCCATCATCGCCACCACCGACACGTCATTGGCTTCCACCAACAAACCGTCGGTCATGGTCAGTTCGCGCGCCTGCTCGGCCTCGCGCGCGGTCATGATCAGGGCCAGCGACGACAGGATCACCTCCTTGCCCGCCGCCTGCAACCGCTCGATCACCTCGGGCAGATAGGGGGTGAAGAACGGCGTGCGCTTGGAGCACACCACCTCGCCCACGCAAACGCTGTCGACGCAGGATTCATCGGCCATGCGGAAATAGAAATCCCGCAGCTTCTCCGGCTTCCAGTTGAACAGAACCGGCCCCAGGGTGAGGCGAACCGGGGACAGGGAATCGCGCTTGTTCATCGCCATGCCTTTTCATAGGCGCCGGTGGTCTGGCGCCCGCCTTCGGTGATGCTGTCCAAATCCATCTCGGGCAGAGGACGCCCTTCCATCACCGCATCCAATCCGGCGCGGAAAGCCTGGACCACCGCCGCCACATAGGCGCGACCGCGCTGGCGGCCCTCAATCTTGAAGGCGGTGACCCCGGCCTTGACCAGATCGGGCAGCATGGAAAGCGTATTGAGCGAGGTCGGCTCTTCGAACAGATAGCTGGTCTTGCCATTGGCGTTGAAGCGGCCCTTGCACAGCGTCGGATAGCCCGCCGGTTCGTTGAGGCCGAACTGGTTGATGGTGAAACCGGCCAGTTGCGAGGTGACGCCGCGCCCGCTTTCCACATAGCGTACATGGCTGGCGGGCGAGCAGACGCCGTTCATGTTGGGCGATTGGCCGGTGGCATAGGACGACAGGGCACAACGGCCCTCGGCCATGACGCACAACCCGCCGAAGACGAATACTTCGGTTTCCACCGGCGCCACGGCAGCGTTGATGGCGGCGATTTCCGGCACCGTCAGCACACGCGGCAGCACCACCCGGCGGACGCCGAAATTGCCGGCGTAAAAGCCGATGGATTGCGGGTTGGACGCCGCCGCCTGCACCGACAGATGCAGGCGCAGTTCCGGGTGGGTGCGGGCGGCATAATCGATCAGGCCGATATCGGCCAAAATCACCGCATCGGCGCCGAGCCGGGCCGAATCGTCCACCGCCCGGTGCCACAATTCCGGGTGACCGGCACGAGGGAAGGTGTTGATGGCCACCAGCACCTTGGCGCCCCTGGCATGGGCATAGGCGATGCCCTCTTCCAGTTCCTTGCGGCTGAAATTGAGGCCGGGGAAGTTCCGCGCGTTGGTTTCGTCGCGAAAGCCCACATAGACGCAATCGGCTCCGGCATCGACGGCGCTTTTCAGGGCGGCGGGGGTGCCGGCGGGGCAAACCAGCTCGGGGCGGATCATCGGCCAATCCCCCGGCGGGCAGCCTTGCGCAGGGCCTTGACCTCGTCTTCCAACTCGGCCAGACGGGCGTCGCGGGCGGTGGCATTCTGCATGGCCGGGGCGATCAGCGCCTGACGCACGGTCTCGACGCTGCCGCGCAACGACGACAGCATCTCCAACATGCCGGTGGCGGCACGCTGGGCCGGATTGGCCAACGGCCCCAGGGCCGAGGCCAGATCGGCGACCAGATCGATGCCGGCGCCGTCGATGGCGTTCCTGAGCGCCACCACCACTTCGGTGTCGCCTTCCACCACCAATTGGCGGGAGAAGAACAGGGCGTCGCCGTCCACCTTGCCCTCGGCCAGGGCGATCAGGGTCTCCAGCGGACCGCGAATGGTGGCGTGGACCTCGTCGGCATCGACGAAACGACGCACGGTCAGGCGCGGCTGTTCGGGGTTGGGCTCCAGCAGCAGGGCAAAGGGCAGATCCACCGGATCGATGCACACTATCCTGTCGCCATAGGCCTCAAGGCGTTCCAGAATATCGGGGTGACGACTGCGCACCAGCCGCAGCATGGCGTCGAACAAGGGTTGCAGCACCGCCGGGCGCACCGGGCGCAAGGCCAGTCCCAGCAGCAGAACCGGAGAAAACGGCGGCGTCATGGGTTTTGTCCCCGGCCGGAATTGCCCTTCCATCATATGATACCGTCCTTTGAAGGAGGGGTCAGATATTCGGCAGAGGTCATAGACCCGCGCGTTGACCACCGTCAAGCGGCCTGCGGATGGGACAGACGCCGCTTGGAACGAAACTTGTTTGTCGCTAGAAAGAGGCATCTTACTTATAAGCCGCCAATCGGGCCGCAAGGATGCGCAAACCATGATCGTCGACATCGACCTCAGCACCATCACCGTGCTGATCATCGATGACAGCCGTTATGCCAGATCGTTCATCAAATCGGCGCTGCACTCCTTTGGCGCCCGGCAGGTGGTCGAGGCGGGCGACGGCCCCGAAGGGGTCGAAATCCTGCGCGACCGCAAGATCGATCTGGTCTTGGTGGATTACGACATGCAGCCCATGGACGGCATCGCCTTCACCAAGCTGATCCGCGCCGAGGAAGTGCCGTCGTGCACCGACATTCCCATCATCATGGTCTCGGGTGCCGCCGACATGGATACGGTGGTGCTGGCCCGCAATGCCGGCATCACCGAGTTTCTGGCCAAGCCGGTTTCGGCGGAATCCCTGTTTCGCCGCGTGCGCAGCGTACTGTTGAACCCACGCCCCTTCGTCCAGGCCGACGAATTCGTCGGCCCCTGCCGCCGCACCATGGACCGCCCGCCGCCCGATGGCGTCAACCGCCGCCACTCGGCCCCCTTGCCCAAACCCAGGCCGTTGATCGAAATCCCGCCGGGCATCGCCCAACCCATGGTGCGTCAGGCCATGGACCAGAGCACCCAGGCGGCCAGGACCGGCGGCGAGCGGTCGTCACGGCGGCGCTTCAAGGCGGGGGAGCCGATCTTTGCCGAAGGCGATGTGGGCGACGAGGCCTATGTCATCGAAAGCGGTCGGGTTTCCATCTTCAAAGTCATCGGCGCCCAAAAAGTGGTGTTGGGCGAGTTGATCGACAACGGCGTCTTCGGCGAAATGGCCCTGATCGACGACGAACCGCGCATGGCCTCGGCCGAGGCTTTGACCGACACCGTCTGTCTGGTGCTGCCCAAGGCGGCGCTGAAATCCCAGCTCAACCGCACCCCCGATCTGGTCATCCTGGTGCTGGAAACCCTGCTGCACGACATCCGCAAGATGGGGCGCGAACTGGCCGAGGCCCGCGCCCGCGTCCGCGCCCGTCGGGGTTAATTTACGCCCGCCTGCTTGATCGCCGCCAACACCTCGTCGGCGCTCAACAATTCAGGCAAGGCGATACCCCCCGGCGCCTTGGGGCCGTAGACGGCATTGAACGGAATGCCATAACGCCCGAACGACGCCAGATAACGGGCGATGCCGTCATCGGGGTTGGTCCAATCGGCACGTAAAGCCAGTACCGAGCCATCGGCCAACCGCGCCGCCACCGGGTCGCGGTCGAGCACGGCGGCCTTGTTGACCTTGCAGGTGATGCACCAATCGGCGGTGACATCGACGAACACCACCTTGCCCGCCGCCACCGCCTGATCGACCAAAGCCTGATCGAACTTGCCCCAGACCACGGCATTGGACGTCTTCGGCGCCTCCGGCAGCAAAAGTCCGGTCTGAGTGGCCAGGATGCCGGCCAGCCACAGGGCGGTGGCGGCCAGGGCCACGCCCATGGCCTGGCGCACCCGCACCATCCACCGCCCCGGCTTGGGCAGGGCTTGCGCCGCCTGCGGATAAACCGCCACCAGCAGATAAGGCAGGGCCATGCCCAGGCCGAGGGCGGCGAAGATGGCCACGATCTCCGCCGGGCCGCGGGCCAGGGCGAAGCCGATGGCGGTGCCAAGAAAGGGGGCCGAACACGGCGTCGCCAGCAAGGTGGCGAAAGCACCCGACAGAAAATGGCCCAACAGCGTGTGATGGGCACCGCCCGCCCCCACATTCATCAGCACCGACGGCAGCCGGATTTCGAACAATCCCCACAAATTGAGGGCGAAACCCAGCAACAGGACGATCATCACCGCCAGAAACCACGGCTGCTGGAACTGGATGCCCCAGCCCACCGCCGCCCCTGCCGCCTTGACGGCGATGGCGACAGCGGCCAAAGCCAGGAACGAGACGACGATGCCCAGGGCCGAGGCGATGAAGGCGGCGCGGATATGGCCGAGATGGCCGCCGCCATGACTGAGCGCCCCCAGCACCTTGATGGACAATACCGGCAGCACGCAGGGCATCAGATTGAGGATCAGCCCGCCGAGGACGGCGATGCCCAACATGGACCACAACGCCACCGGCTCGGGCGCGGCGCTTACCGCCTGGACCTGACCGAGGACGGGAGTGAGGGTGGTTTCCAATGACCGGGCACCATCGACCAGGGTGATGGTCAACGGCCCGTCAATCAGGGCGCCGGTCAGGGTGCCGGGGACCACCCGCGCTTCCAGCGTCGCCTGGCGGCCATCAGCGGAGAGCTGGACTTGCGGCGCCTCGAAGCCGGCGCGCTCGGGCGGCTCGATGAACATGTCGGGATGGTCGAAGGCGCTTTCGGCCTTGACCGTCAGCCGCAGCACCGAGGCATCGCCCGTCCCCACCGCCTCGACGGCGGTCAGGCTCAGACCGTGGCGGTCGCCGGCGCCCGGCACCTGGGCGGCGTAACGGCTGATCAGATGGGCGAAGGCGGAGGGCTGCGCTGTCCCGGCGGGCAGGTCCAAAGCCAGCGCCGCCTGCATGGGCACGCAAATCTGGGCGCAGGCCAGATAGTCCAGATTAAGCCGCAACCCCACCTTTTGCCCCGGTCGGGTCACCGGCATATCCAGGGGCAGCACCACTTCGCCGGCATAGCCGTGGTTCTGCAACCCGGCGAGGACGAAACGCTTGGGCGCCGGCCACAAAATAGTCGCGTCGCCCACATTGGCCGACCCGGCCCAATCGAGCTTGGGCGGATAGCCGGCGTCGCCGGGCGTGCGCCAATAAATCTTCCATCCCGGCGCCAGTTGAAAGTGCAGGCCCAGGCGCAACGTGGCCGCCGCACCGATGGAATCGCTTGCGGCCAGCAGGCGGACCTTGCCGGCTTCGTTGCCTGACCAGTCCGACGCAGCACTCTCCGCCGCCCGCACCTCGTGGCCAAGCAAAGCCACCATCCCCAGCACAGCCACCCACAACCGACGCATCATCCATTCCTTTGGCAAACAGCACGGGCAGCACAGCAAACCCCCACCCCTTCTGTCAACTTAACTGCCGGTCATGCGCAGTGGTTTTGCAGGGTTGCACCGAAACGCGTTCCGGCCTATCTGTGGAGCATGACCATGCAAAAGACCCTGGGCTATCTGGCCGGACAATTCCTGATCGCCATGCCGCAGCAGAAGGATCCCCGCTTCGCGCGCACGGTGGTCTATCTGTGCGCCCATTCGGCCGAAGGCGCCATGGGTCTGGTGATCAACCGCCTGTTCGACGGCCTGACCTTTTCTGAACTGCTCGAGCAATTGGGCATCGAGACCGGCCCCGATTGCGCCTCTATCCGCGTCCATCTGGGCGGGCCGGTGGAAGGCGGGCGCGGTTTCGTCCTGCATTCCGACGATTACCGGCACGATTCGACCATGCTGGTGCAAGACGGTATCGCGCTGACCGCCACCGTCGATGTGCTGCGCGCCATCGCCCAGGGTGCCGGCCCCGACCAAAGCATCCTGGCACTGGGCTATGCCGGCTGGAGCGCCGGCCAGTTGGACGCTGAGATCAAGGAAAATTCCTGGCTCAACGTCCCCGCCGATCCGCAATTGCTGTTCGGCACCGATCTGGACGGCAAGTGGGAAGCGGCCATCCACAAGCTGGGGATCGACCTCAGCCTGTTGTCGGTGGAAGCCGGGCACGCCTGACGCACCCGGCACCGCGCGCCTTTACCGCAACGCGTCGCGGATGCTGCTGTTGAGCAACTGGTCCATCAGGCGACGAAACACTGCCTTCGCCCGCTCCAGCTTACCAGGGGGCAGGACTGCCACCTCGCCTTCGTTGACCACCCGCTCCTGCACGGAATTTCGGGCCAGAACCGTGCCCGCTTGATCGCGCACTTCCGCCTCGGCATCGATATAGATCGAGGTGGTTACCATGGAATCGCTTTTCCAATTCTTGATCGTCACCAGCAAGGTCCGATCCGTCGCCATGCGGGCGGTCGCCGGCACCGCCTTGACGCCGCCCTGCTTCAGGCTGTCGATGATGGACTGGGTCAAATCGCTGGAAAGCGGTGCGCCGGAAACCGTATGCACGCCGAACGGATTACCGAAGCCGCCACGCACCATCCCCACCCATTGGGGGGTATTGTCGCCGGCCAGCACGTAGGGGCGCTGATCCACCGCCTCGACAGCCACGCTCTTAGATCCCGACACCCCCAAGGGCGGCACCACGTCGCGATAATCCACCGTATTGCCGACGGCACAGGCGGCCAACGACAGGGTTAAGCCGAAAGCGACGCACAAGGATTTGAACGACATCACATTACACTCGCAATGGTTTGTAATAAAAACGCTTATCTCACATTGCGCGTGATCATAACAGCGCCAACTGGTCGCCCGCCTTGGGCGGCGGGCGGAATTGCGTGCAGTCCAGCCGCCACCCCCGTTCATGCGTCAAACCCAGCTTGCGGCAGGCCAGGTTGAAGCGCTGTGACAGCATGGCGCCATGGGGGCCACTGGCGGTCATGCGATTGCCGAAGCGGGCATCGTTCAACCGGCCATCGCGGTTTTGCCGCAACAGCGACAGCACATGGCCAGCGCGGTCGGGGTAATGTTGGCTCAGCCATTGGCTGAACAGGTCGCCGACCTCGTAGGGCAGGCGCAGCAGGATATGGATGGCCGACCCCGCCCCAGCCCTGGTCGCCTCAGTCAGGATGGCCTCGATCTCGTGGTCATTCAGGCCGGGGATCACCGGGGCGACCATGGCGGTCACCGGCACCCCGGCCCTGGTCAGTTTGCGCATGGCCGCCAGCCGCGCGGCGGGAACGGCCGCGCGCGGCTCCAGCAGCCGGCACAGATCGCGGTCCAAACTGGTCAGCGACACCCCCACATGCAGCAACCCCTTGGCCGCCATGGGGGCCAGGATGTCGAGATCGCGCACGATCAGATGACCCTTGGTGACGATGGTCAGCGGGTGGTTGAAATCGCGCAACACCTCCAGGCATTGCCGCATCACCCGCCATTTGTTCTCGATCGGCTGGTAGGGATCGGTGTTGGTGCCAAAGGCGATGGGCGCCGGCACATAGGATTTCTTGCGCAATTCCCGTTCCAGCAGCTTGGCGGCGTCGGGCTTGGCGAACAGCCGGGTTTCGAAATCCAGCCCCGGCGACAAGCCCAGATAGGAATGCCCTGGACGGGCGAAACAATAGACGCAGCCATGCTCGCACCCACGATAGGGGTTGATGGAACGATCAAAGGGAATATCGGGCGACTGGTTGCGGGTGAGGATGGAACGGCTGGCATCCACCTGCACCGTGGTGGCCAAAGGCGGCAGCGGATCGTCGGCCAGATCCCAGCCATCATCCTCGGCCTGACGCCGATGGGTTTCGAAGCGGCCATCGGGATTGCCCGAAACGCCGCGATGGGGGATGCTGTGCGACATAGGCACAGCATAGTCACTGTTCTGCTTTTGTTCTAGATAAAATCGACCTGTTTCCCCATTCCTATATTAGCGTATCATGCTGATAAGATTTCCAGCCAGGAGGCCCGTCCCGTGAGCCATTCAGCCCCGTCGCCGCAAGAACACCCCTTTGCCCAATACGTGCGCATCCTGGGCAAGGGGCCGAACCTGTCGCGACCGCTGACTTTGGACGAGGCCCGCGCCGCCATGGGCATGATCATGCAAGGCCAGGTGGAACAGGCGCAATTGGGGGCGTTTTTGTGCCTGCTCAGGGTCAAGACCGAATTGCCGGAAGAGGCCGCCGGCCTGGCGCTGGGCATCAAGGACCACCTGAACCTGCCGGCCAACCTGCCCGCCATCGACGTCGATTGGGCGTCCTATGCCGGCAAGTCGCGGCAATTGCCCTATTACATCCTGGCGGCGCTGTGTCTGGCCCAGCACGGCATCAGCGTCTTCATGCACGGGGCCGAGGGCCATACCGCCGGGCGGGTCTATACGTCGGAAGTGCTGGCGGCGCTGGGGGTGCCGGTGGCGGAAAGTTTCGCCCAGGCGGCGGAGCACCTGAACCGGCATAAATTCGCCTATATGACGTTGGAGCATCTGTCGCCGCCCTTGCATCAGGTCATGGGCCTGCGCCAGTTGCTGGGCCTGCGTTCGCCCATCCACACGGTGGCGCGCATGGTCAATCCGCTGAACGCCGCCTTCTCCATCAACGGCGTCACCCACCCGCCCTATATGCCGGTGCACCAGCAGGGCTCGCGCCTGATGGGCGAGCGGGCCATGGCGGTGTTCAAGGGCGATGGCGGCGAGGTCGAGCGCCGCCCGGAAAAGCCCTGCGAGGTGATGTTCCTGCAAGACGGCGAAGCCGGGGCCGAGGATTGGCCGGCCCTGGTCTCGGGCGTGCGGGAAAAAGAGGAAAGCCTGGATCTGGCCCGCCTGACCGCGCTGTGGAGCGGCGAAGTGGTCGATGAAATGGCCGCCGCCGCCATCGCCGGCACCATGGCCATCGTGCTGCGTTATTCCGGTCGAGCCCAATCGGTGGCAGAGGCCGAGGGCGCCGCCCAGGTGATGTGGCGCGACCGCATCAAGACGGCGCTGCCGGGCCGGGCATGAGCTATCGCCCCGCCCCCCGGCTGCTGATCTCGGCGGCACATAAATCGTCGGGCAAGACCACGGTGAGCGTCGGCCTGACCGCCGCCCTGACGGCACGGGGATTGCGGGTGCAACCGTTCAAGAAGGGCCCCGATTATATCGACCCGCTGTGGCTGGGCGCCGCCAGCGGGCGGCAATGCCGCAACCTGGATTTCCACACCCAGCCGCCCAAGGAAATCCGCGCCCTGTTCGACAGCGCCAGCCTGGACGCCGATCTCAGCCTGATCGAGGGCAACAAGGGCCTGTTCGACGGAGTCGACCTCGAGGGCGCCAATTCCACCGCCAGTCTGGCCCATTGGCTGGATGCGCCGGTGGTGCTGGTGGTCGATACCTCGGGCATGACCCGCGGCATCGCCCCGCTTCTGCTGGGCTATCGCAATTTCGACACTGGCTTGCGCATCGCCGGGGTGATCCTCAACAAGGTCGGCGGTCCTCGGCACGAAAAGAAACTGCGCGAGGTGGTCGCCCATTATACCGGCATTCCGGTGTTGGGCGCGGTGCAGCGATCCGGGGCCATGCGCATCATGGAACGCCATCTGGGATTGGTCCCCGCCAACGAGGCGGAACAGGCCGCCCAGGCCGTCGCCGCCTTGCGCGATTGCGTCGCCGATCAGGTGGATCTGGACGCGGTCATCGCCCTGGCCCGCGACACCATCCCCATCGAAACCTCGCCCCATCACCCCCCTGCCCTGCCCACCGCCGATGTGACCATCGGCGTGGTCCGCGACGCCGCCTTCGGTTTTTACTACGCCGACGATCTGCTGGCCCTGCAACGGGCCGGGGCGCGGCTGGTGTTCATCGACGCGCTCAAGGATGCCAAGCTGCCGGAAAACCTGGACGGCTTGTTCATCGGCGGCGGCTTTCCCGAAACCCAGGCCCAGGCGCTTGAGGCCAATGTGGGCTTGCGTGCCGATCTGGCGGCCAAGGCCGGCGGCGGCCTGCCGGTCTATGCCGAATGCGGCGGACTGATGTATCTGTCGCGCGCCATCGTCTGGAACGGCGAACGCCGGCAGATGGTCGGCATCATCCCCGGCGACGCGGTGATGCATGCACGACCGCAGGGGCGCGGCTATGTGCGCCTGCGCGAAACCGCCCATTTCCCCTGGCCGCGGCTGGAACCCGGCCCCGGCATCACGCCCGCGCACGAATTCCACCATTCCCGCCTGGAGAATCTGGAGGGCGATCCGCGCTTCGCCTACGAGGTGGTGCGCGGCGCCGGTATCGGCCAACACCGCGACGGACTGGTCATCGGCAACGTGTTGGCCAATTACGCCCATATGCGCAGCGTCGGCGCCAGCCCGTGGGCGCCGCGCTTCGTCCAGTTCTGCCGCACCGTCAAAAGCGGCTAGGGGGATACGGAATCTAAACCATCCCCGCCTTGGCACGGGGGTCATAGCCGTTGCGTGCCCCCCATTTCTCCACCAGCTTGGCGAATTCGGCATCGTTTTCCGGCAGCACCACCTTCAGCGTCACCAACTGATCGCCGCCATCGATGCCTTTGCCCTTCAAACGCATGACCGTACCGGTATTGGCATTGGCCGGGATGGTCAGCATCACCTTGCCGTGCACGGTGGGCACCGGCACCTTGCCGCCCAAAACCGCTTCCTGCACCGAAATGGGCAGGTCCAGCAGCACATCCTTGTCGCGACGGACGAAATAGGGGTGGCTTTCCACCTTCAGGTCGATGAAGGCGTCGCCGTCGGCATCGCCCATGAAACTGGGATAGCCCTGACCCTTGAG
This sequence comes from Magnetospirillum gryphiswaldense MSR-1 v2, assembly GCF_000513295.1. Taxonomy (NCBI): domain Bacteria; kingdom Pseudomonadati; phylum Pseudomonadota; class Alphaproteobacteria; order Rhodospirillales; family Rhodospirillaceae; genus Magnetospirillum; species Magnetospirillum gryphiswaldense. The sequence continues at coordinate 4,155,657 of NC_023065.1, read as the reverse complement.
ACGCAACGACTGGCCATCGACGGCGCCCACCGGGATCTTCACGTCCAGCGACTTGCCCGACACCAGGGTAACCCGCTTGGTCGCCCCCAAGGCGGCGTCCATGAAAGTGATGGTCAGAGCGTGGTGGGCATCCTCGCCCTTGGTGGCGTGGCCGGCCTGGGCGCCGGAACGGTGCGATTGCTGACGTCCCTTTTCCTTGCGCCGCATCATCTCGGACAGGATGTCGTCCACATCCTCGCCAAAGGAAAAGCCGGACGAGGTGCGGGCATTGCGGAAACCCGCACCAGCCCCCGCCCCGGCACCGGCTGATCTCCAGGTGCGGCGCTTGGCCGCACCCGTGGCGTCGATCTCGCCATTATCGTATTGCCGGCGCTTTTCCGCGTCCGACAGAAAATCATAGGCCGCCGAGATATCCTTGAAGCGTTCCTCGGCCCGGGCGTCACCGGGATTGACGTCGGGGTGCAGCTCGCGCGCGAGCTTGCGATAGGCTTTTTTGATGTCATCGTCGGACGCGGACTTGGCCACACCCAACACCAGATAGGGGTCCTTCACCGGCATCATCCTTGGGCAATGCAAAAGGGCGGCAGATGCCGCCCCCCTGTTCTGCCAGAAAACGCAGATTACTTCACCACCTTCCATGATCCATCAGGCTGGCGGCAGGCGGTGCCATAGGCCTGTTCGCTCTGACCGCCGATGCTGACCGTGCTTTGGTACTCGCGGCAATAATTTCCCGACTGGTCACGACCGTCGCGCGTCGGCGTATACGTGCCGGAATTGCCGCTCTCGGGATTGTTCCAGGTAATGGTCTGCCCCACCGGCGCCACATGGGCGCGGGTTTCCGCCTGCGCCGCGTATTGCTGATCGGCGCGATCCAGGCTTTTGCCCACCTCGGAACCGACGAAAGCGCCGAGCAAGGTGCCGATGGCGGTCATAGCCAGATTGCCGGTTCCTTTGCCGAATTGCGCCCCGGCCACGGCGCCGCCGACACCGCCCAGGACGGTACCGCCGGTCTGCTTGGGACCGTAATCGCTGGAGCAAGCCGCCAACAGAACGACGACGACGGCGGCGGGAATGGTCTTTTTCAACAAGGTGATCATGGTTGTCATGCCTTACAAGAACGGGGCATTACCAAATTGACACGGAATTGGGGCTGTTTTTGGGCGGACGGGCGGGCTAAAAAGGAGGGCATCGGCTTCAGCCTTCCCTCCTCCCAGGAGCGTCATGTCCGCCATGGAAAACGATCCGTTCTCGTTGTTCGGCAAATGGATGAAAGAGGCCGAGAAAAACGAGCCCAACGACCCCAACGCTATGGCGTTGACCTCCGTTGACGGCGAAGGCCGCCCCAGCAGCCGTATGGTGCTGCTGAAGGGCTGGGATGCCGATGGCTTCGTCTTCTACACCAATCTGGAAAGCCGCAAAGGCTGCGAAATCCGGGCCAATCCCAATGTCGCTCTGCTGTTTCACTGGAAAAGCCTGAAGCGCCAGATCCGCATCGAAGGCGCAGCCCAGCCGGTGACGACGGAAGAGGCCGATGCCTATTTCGCCAGCCGCCCGCGCATCAGCCAGATCGGCGCCTGGGCGTCACTGCAATCGCGCCCGCTGGAAGGCCGCTTCGAGTTGGAACGGCGCGTCGCCGAGTTCACCGCCAAATTCGGCCTGGGCGAAATCACCCGTCCGCCCCATTGGTCCGGCTTCCGCGTGGTGCCCCGCGCCATGGAATTCTGGCATGACCGCCCCTTCCGCCTGCATGACCGCTTTTCCTATGGCCGCGACGGCGATGGCTGGTCCGCCCGGCACCTGTTCCCATGAACACGGCCCCCGCCCCCCGCGCCGACAACGAGCGGCTGATGCGGCTGGCCACCTATGCGTCGGTGGCTACCGCAACCATCCTGATCATCGCCAAGCTGGCCGCCTGGGCCATGACCGGGTCGGTGGCCATCCTGTCCACCTTGATCGATTCGGCGCTCGATGCCGCCGCGTCCCTGGTCAATCTGTGGGCGGTCCGTCATGCCCTGACCCCCGCCGACCACGACCACCGTTTCGGCCACGGCAAGGCCGAGCCCCTGGCCGGACTGGGGCAGGCCGCCTTCATCCTGGGCTCGGGCGCTTTGCTGCTGGTGGAGGCGGTCAAACGCTTCTTTCAGCCCGAGGAAGTCACCCAGGGTTTCATCGGCATCGGCGTCATGGTGTTTTCCATCGTCATGACCCTTGGGTTGGTGATGTTCCAGAAATTCGTCCTGACCCGCGCCCGCTCGGTGGCCATCGCCGCCGATTCGCTGCATTACAGCGGCGACGTGCTGATCAACGGCAGCGTCATCATTTCGCTGGGATCGGGCATGGTATTGGGCTGGACCTTCCTCGATCCACTGTTCGCCATCGCCATCGCGCTGTTTTTGCTGTGGAACGCCTGGAGCATCGCCATCGGTTCCATGGACATGCTGATGGACCGCGAATTGTCCGAGGACGAACGCGCCCGCATCATCGACATCGCCAAATCCCACGACGAGGTGTTGGGCCTGCACGATCTGCGCACCCGGCTGTCGGGACAGATCGGCTTCATCCAGATGCATTTGGAACTGGACCCGCAATTGCCGCTGGTCCGCGCCCACGCCATCGCCGATGGGGTGGAAAAGGCCATCGAGGCGGCCTTTCCCAATTTCGAGGTGATCATCCATCAAGACCCCGCCGGCATCCGGGAAAGCCATCCCGGCGCCGACGATCGGGTCTGAAGACCGCCGACCCCAGCCGGCGGGACACGGCCTTCAGCCTTCGCTATCCTCGGGCGCGGCCAGGGTATGGGCCAGTTCCTGCACCTGCCGCCGGACATTGGGATCCTTGATGCGGGTATAGGCGCGGACCAGTTCCAGGGTTTCCCGCTGGGCCAGGATCGCTTCTTCCGATTCCGGCGGATCCTCGGTGGCACGCACCATATGGCGGGGGCTGGCCGCCATGGTTTCGTCGTTCATGTCGTCGAAAAAATAACTGACCGGCACGTCCAGCACCCGCGACAGGTCATAAAGCCGCGATGCGCCGACACGATTGGCGCCGCGTTCGTATTTCTGCACCTGCTGGAAGGTCAGGCCCAAGGCCTCCCCCAGTTTTTCCTGGCTCATCCCCAACAGCGTGCGGCGCAACCGAACCCGGTTGCCCACATGCACGTCGATGGGATTTGGCTTTCCCGACGGCGTACGCCCGCGACTGGCGCGGCGCGATACTCCGGCTCGCTTACGAACTAACTCAACCATAGTGTGGTCCCCAAACATGGCGGAAAGAACCGTCCCCAATCCCTTCCCCGATGATCGTCCCGCCCCCGGCCTGTGCACACCCCCTTGGACGGGCAGACCGACGACAACCTGCTTAATAAATGCATCATATCGTCTAGGGCAAGCCACGTGTAGCGGTAATGCACAACCGAAACTTAGGAACCTCAACTATCCCAAGGGATTAGACCCTGAAACGCAAAACGCCCCCGGATTGCTCCGGGGGCGCTTCAAACGCTGTGCGTAAATCGCGGTGTTTAGCCGACGATTTCACTCTGAGCGAAGAAATAGGCGATCTCGGTCGCGGCGTTTTCAGCCGAGTCGGAACCATGCACCGAATTGGCTTCCACCGATTCGGCGAAATCGGCGCGGATGGTGCCGGCGGCGGCGTTGGCCGGGTTGGTGGCGCCCATGATCTCGCGGTTCTTGAGAACGGCGTTTTCGCCTTCCAGAACCTGCACGACCACCGGGCCGGAAATCATGAAGGACACCAGTTCACCGAAGAACGAACGCTCGCGGTGGACGCCATAGAAGGCCTCGGCCTGTTCCTTGGTCAGGCGGACGCGCTTTTGGGCGACGATGCGCAGGCCGTTTTCCTCGAAGCGGGCATTGATCTTGCCGGTCAGGTTGCGGCGGGTGGCATCCGGCTTGATGATGGACAGGGTGCGTTCGGTAGCCATGTTGGTCATATCCTTGAAGTGGCGGTCGGGCGCGCGCCAGCCATCAGGCCGGCACTGTAGGAAGCCCAGAGCGGGCGGGTTATAACCCTATTGATCGCCAAGGGCAACAACCTCGTGGCGAAGGGGCCGTAGCCGTGATAGGAAGCGGGCATGCTGCATATCAACGATCTCGTCTTTCGCATCGGCGGTCGCGCCTTGTTCGATCAGGCCACCGTGCATATTCCCGCCGGCGCCCGCGTCGGCCTGGTCGGCCGCAACGGCGCCGGCAAATCGACGCTGTTCAAGCTGATCCTGGGTGAATACGCCGCCGATGGCGGCGATATCTCCATCCGCCCGCGCGCCCGCGTCGGCCGGGTGGCACAGGAAGCCCCCGAGGGCGAGACCACTTTGCTGGATTGCGTGCTGGGCGCCGATACCGAACGCAGCCAATTGCTGGAAGAGGCGGAAACCAGCCACGACCCCCACCGTCTGGCCGAGGTGCATGAACGCCTGAACGCCATCGACGCCCATTCCGCCCCGGCCCGAGCGGCGGCCATCCTGGCCGGCCTCGGTTTCGGCGCGGAAGCCCAGGCCCGCCCGGTGTCGTCCTATTCCGGCGGCTGGCGCATGCGCGTGGCCCTGGCCGCCGTGCTGTTCATCCGCCCCGACCTGATGCTGCTGGACGAACCCACCAACCACCTGGACCTGGAAGCCACGCTGTGGCTGCAAGCCTATCTGGCCACCTATCCCGGCACCTTGGTGGTGATCAGTCATGACCGCGAATTGCTGAACGAGGTCTGTAACCGCATCGTTCATCTGGACCGCACCAAGCTGGTGCCTTATGGCGGCAATTACGACGATTTCGAGCGCACCCGGCGCGAAAAGATGGATCTGGCGGCCAAGGCCCAGGTCAAGCAATTGGAACAGCGGCGCAAGATCCAGGGTTTCATCGACCGCTTCCGCGCCAAGGCGTCGAAGGCGCGCCAGGCGCAAAGCCGGGTCAAGATGCTGGAACGCATGGGGCCGGTGGTGTCGGTGATCGAGGATCGCGGCATGAGCTTCGATTTCCCCGATCCCGAACCCATGAGCCCGCCGATCATCGCCATCGACAACGGCATCGCCGGCTATGGCGACAAGACCGTACTGTCGGGTCTCAACATCCGCGTCGACATGGATGACCGCATCGCTCTGCTGGGCGCCAACGGCAACGGCAAGTCGACCCTGTCAAAGGTGCTGTCGGGCCGCCTGAAGCTGCTGGCCGGAGACATGCATCGTCCGGCCAAGCTGCGCATCGGCTATTTCGCCCAGCATCAGACCGACGAACTGAACATGGCGGCCACCCCTTACGACCACATGGCCCAATTGATGAAGGACGCTCCCGAAGCCAAGGTGCGCGCCCAGTTGGGCCGCTTCGGCTTCGAACAGGACCGCGCCGACGTCAAGGTCGCCAACCTGTCGGGCGGCGAGAAGGCCCGGCTGTTGTTCGCGCTGATGAGCCGTGACGCCCCCCATCTGATGATCTTGGACGAACCCACCAACCACCTGGACATCGACGCGCGCGAGGCCCTGGTCGCCGCCCTCAACGCCTATGACGGCGCCGTGGTGCTGGTCAGCCACGACCCCCATCTGGTGGAACTGGTGGCCGACAGCCTGTGGCTGGTGGCCGATGGCAAGGTCGCGCCCTTCGACGGCGATCTGGCCGATTACCGCAAATTCCTGCTCGATCAGGCCCGCGACGCCCGCCGTGGCGACAATGTCGGCGGCGAGCGCGCCGCCTCTGGCAACCGCAAGGACGAACGGCGCGCCGCTGCCGAAGCCCGCGCCCAGACCGCGCCGTTACGCAAGAAAGTCCAGGACGCGGAAAAACGCTTGGAAAAGCTGGGCGGGGACAAAACCAAGATCGAAGCCAAGCTGGCCGATCCCAAATTGTATAGCGGTCCGGGCGAGGCGGTGGCCAAGCTGCAAAAGGATCTGGCCGAACTGGACCGCGCCATCGCCAATACCGAAAGTGAATGGCTGGAGCTGCATGAACAACTGGAAGCGGCGACGGCAAACGCCTAGACTGCCGCGGCGTTTGAACATCAGCGGGACAGTATGACCGAGAACGCCCAGGACCAGGGCACCATCGCCCCGCCGCCGAAGACCGTCGCACCGCGCCAGACCTTGCGCGCGTTGATCGTCAGCGTCGCCGTGCTGGTCATCATCGCCTGCGGCCTGTTCCTGGCTTATCTGCGCGGCGAAGCCCTGCGCAATGCCGAGGAGCGGGCCACTTCGGTGGCGCGGCTGCTGGAAGAACACATCACCCGCACCTTCCGCACCGCCGATTTCATCGTCGAGCAGGTGGCGGTGCTGGGACGCAGCCAGCCCATCGATCAATTGGCGGCGTCGGAAGCGGCCTGGATGCGCCTGACCGAATTGAAGCGCGGCATGCCCGAGCCGGGCACCTTGTGGATCATCGACAAGGACGGCAACACCAGTCTGGGCACCCTGACCTTCCCGGTGCGTTCGGTGTCGGTGAAGGACCGTTATTATTTCAGCGCCCATCTCGAAAAACGCCGTGATCTGGTCATCGGCCCGTTGCTCACCGCCAAGCAGCGCGACGCTCAGGCCTTTCACCTGAGCCGCCGCATCGACGATGCCGACGGCAATCTGGTCGGCGTCGCCGCCGCCGGCTTCGACGCCATCACCTTCACCGATTTCTATCGCAATCTGGGCCTGGGCCCGCATTCAGTGCTGACCGTGGCCGGGACGGACGGGCGCATCATCCTGCGCCAGCCCGACCCCGAACAATGGTCGCAAACCGCCCTGCCCGCCGGCCCCTTGCTGAATGCGGTGCAATCCGGGCGGGTGCGCGGGGTGCTGCGCATGGTCTCGCCGCTGGACGGTGTCGAGCGGGTGCTGGCCTATCGGGTCTTGAACGATTTCGGCGTCATCGTCTCCACCGGCATCGCTCTTGACGACGTGCTGTCCGATTGGTGGGACACGGCGCTTTTGACCATCGCCGCAGTGACCATGTTGATGGGATTGCTGGGCTGGCTGACCGCCATGACCTTCGATAGCCTGAAACGGGAAGAGGAACTGATCCAGGGGCTGGAGGAAACCGTCCGCGCCCGCACCCGCGAAGCCGAGCAGCGGGCCGAGGAAGCCCGGCGCGCCAATGACAGCAAGACCCGCTTCCTGGCCGCCGCCAGCCACGATCTGCGCCAGCCCTTGCAGGCGGCGGGCATGTTCGTCGAGGCACTGTCGGCCCGCCTGGGCGACAGCCCACACCAGAACATCGTCGACAAGATGCGCCAAAGCGTCGACGCCACCCAAGCCTTGCTGGCGACGCTTTTGGACGTGTCGACCCTGGAAGCCGGACATATCGAACCGTCACCGACCAGCTTCCCCCTGGCGCCCATGCTCATCGCCCTGACCGAGCAATTGGAGCCCGAGGCGACCAAGCGCGGCTTGCGGCTGCGGGTCGTCCCCACCGATACGGTGGTGATTTCCGATCCGGTCCTGCTGGAACGCATCTTGCGCAACCTGCTTTACAATGCGCTGCGCTATACCAATCAGGGCAGTATCCTGCTGGGCTGCCGCCGTCGCGGCACCCATATCGCCATCTGCGTGATCGATACCGGTATCGGCATCCCCGAAGACAAATTCATCGCCATCTTCGAGGACTTTTCCCGTCTTGGCGTCAAGGGCCATGGCGCTGATCGCGGCCTGGGCCTGGGGCTGGCGGTGGTACGCCGCATGACCGAATTGCTCGATCACGGCATCGAGGTCAAGTCGCGGGTGGACAAGGGATCGTGCTTCTCCGTCATCGTCCCGCGGGTGTGACGACCGCGACCGTTTACCATCCATTCAAATCCGCCACCAACCGTATTCAAGCGCCAAGCGTATGATTACGCACACACGGGATTGATGTTTCCCGCCTCATCGCCACCTCAATAGGTAAGCCGTGTCCTCCTTGGATATTCCCATGAACAGGCAAAGCGTCCCGCCCCAGGATTTTGACGGCCTGTCCATCGATTTGGGGCGGGTCGCCCATACGGTGACCAAGGCCTTGGATTATGTGGGCGTCGATGACAAAAGCCATGGCCGCCGCGTCGGTCTGATGTGCCATCGCATCGCCCATTTCCTCGGATGGGACCGCCAGACCCGGCATTTCATGATGATTGCCGGCATGATCCACGATTGCGGGGTGTCGTCCACCGCCACCCACCAGAAACTGATCGATGAGTTGGAATGGGAAGGCGCCGACGACCATTGCCGGCGCGGCGCCGCCTTCGCCCAGGGATTCGCCCCCTTCGCCCCCTATGCCACCGTCATCCGCCACCACCATGCCCGCTGGGCCATGCTGCCGCAAAGCCTCGATGAACGGACACGGGAATGCGCCAACCTGGTGTTTCTGGCTGACCGTTTCGACGTGGTGCGCGCCACCTACTTGCAAAATCACCGCAACCATCAGGTTCTGCGGGCCCGCGACACCCTGCTGGCCACCCTGGCTCCGCATGTGGGCACCTTGTTTTCACCGCATCTGTTTGAAGCCCTGGCCCAGGCCATGCGCCGCGACAGCTTTTGGATCGAGTTGGAAGACGAGTTTCTCGACGCCGCCATCTTCGAGACGTTGGGACATTGGGATCATTGCCTGCGGCTGGGCTTCGACGACATCATCGCCCTGGGGGAAATGATCTCGCACATCGTCGACGCCAAAAGCCCGTTCACCCATTATCACAGCCTGCGGGTGGCCGATCTGGTCCACACCCTGACCGAGCGCCTGGGCTTCGACCCCAAGCGGCGCCAGATGTTGCGCATGGCCGCCTTGCTGCACGATGTCGGCAAATTGCGCACCCCCGATGAAATATTGGAAAAACCCGGCGCCCTCAGCGACGACGAACACGACGTCATGCTGCGCCATCCGCTGGACACCAAGATCGTGCTGTCGGCGCTGTTTCCCGACACCCCCATCGCCCGCTGGGCCGCCCATCACCACGAAAAGCTGAATGGCACCGGCTATCCGTTTGGCTGGCATGGCGAACATATCGACAGCGAAACCCGTCTGCTGACCCTGTGCGACATTTTTCAGGCACTGTGTCAGATGCGCCCCTATCGCGGTCGGCTGTCGGTCGACCAGGTCATCGCCATTATGGACAAGATGTGCCTGTCCGGCGAGTTGGACCCGGAATTTTTCCAGCTGGTTCGCGTCCATCAGGATGAACTTTATCTTGTCGCCATCCGCGAGGGGTGATGACAAGAAATATACAAAGCAAAACCACATATCAACAAGGTCAACAGCAATACACAATGTGTACGTCCATTAACAATTGCACTTTAAATTGATGCCAATACCCCTGGACACGATCACTTTTTAATCGCACTCTTGTGAACAGCAGCCCCTCTATGTATAGGGCGCTGATGGGTTACAATCATTCATGGGGGTTTCTATGCTTAAGGACATGCTGGACAAGGCTTTCGAGAACAAGCCGGTGGCCGAAGTGGCCAAGGCTTCGCCCGCCGCTTTGCAGGGTATCTCGGATGCCGGCGCCGAAGCCTTGAAGAAGCACCTGGGCATCTCGTCCATCGAGGATCTGGCGACCAACAAGTACGTTCTGTGGGCTCAGGCGATCACCACGCTTGCGACCATGAATAAGTAATCGCGTCTGGCCGTTGGCGGGGTCACCCCCGGACAACGAACCCCACTTCCCACCAGGAAGTGGGGTTTTTGTTGCCTGTTTATTTGGCTAGGCCCAAGGGGCCGCGCGGCTTATGCCGCGGGAGGCAAGGGTTGCCGAGCAACCCGCCCGCCGCTTGAGGCCGTCGCTGACCGGTTCCGATCAGCGGGATATGATATAAAGTCGCCGACCACCCCTTGCAGGAAAGCAGTCCCGGCCATGGTGTTTCGTCTTCCCGACTGGTTTTCGTCCGCCAAAAAATCAGGCCCGGCCAGGGGCGGCGGTTATAAGTTCATGAAGCCCAAGCCCGGCGCCTCGCTTTATGTACCCTCGCGCGGTATCCAACGGGTCACCTTGCCGGCCAAGGTTGATTTGCGGCAGTTCATGACGCCGGTGGAAGACCAAGGCGACACCAACAGCTGCACCGCCAATGCCGCTGCCGGGGCCTATGAATATTGGATCAAGCGGGCCAGCGGCCACAATTACGACGCCAGTCGGTTGTTCATCTATTACAACGCCCGCTGGCGCTGTGACGAACAGGATGTGGACGAAGGCAGCGTCATCCAACACGCCATGGAGGGCCTGACCCGTTTCGGCGTCTGCACCGAAAGCAAATGGCCGTTCCGCAAACCGCTGGTGACGCGCAAGCCCGACGGCACCGCCTATCAGGAAGCCGCCAAATACAGCATCCGCGACACGGTCCAGGTGCCGGTCGAGTTGGAGGCCTGGAAAACCAGCCTGGCCGAAGGCTATCCCATTGTTTTCGGCTGTGCCTTGTTCGATTCCTTCGACGAATGCAGCGACAGGGGCGGCGTCGTCCCCATTCCCAAGGCCAGGGAAATCAGCCGGGGCGACCACAGCAACCACGCCATGTGCTGTGTCGGCTACTCCGACGTGGAACAGGTGTTCATCGTCCGCAATTCATGGGGGACGGAGTGGGGCGACCGGGGCTATTGCTACATGCCCTATTCCTATTTGATGAGCACGGAGTTCAACGACAGCGATTGCTGGACTTTCGTCCCCAAGGGCGACCCGTTGAGTTCTCGCGACACTTGGTCCGACGACCACGCCCCGGTGA